>NZ_JBOKRY010000015.1:0-64504 GCF_051972595.1 Simiaoa sp.
CCTTACGAAAACAGCAAGCCCATCTATTATGAATTTACGGCGTGTCCGGCGGCGGAATTTGCTAAGCGGTTCGGATTTGCGGACATTATGCCCGCCCTGTGCAATGTGGACTATGCGTCCATGGAACTGCTCCATGCAAAGCTCGTGCGGACGACCACCTGCGTGGACGGCTGCCGATGCGACTATACCATCTGCGGCGATAAGGATCCATACGTAAAGGAACATCCCGAATACCGGGATGAAAACGGATACAGGAGGAATAAGTAATGCTTTTACAGGTGATTCTGGAAGGTCTTGGGTTGGGGGCTTTGCTGGCTCTTGTCTGTGCTGTGGGCATCCGCAAGGGGGCTGTTGGGATGGTGCATCTCTACAGCCCGGCAGTGCAGCAGCGGTGCGTGAAGCTGGGACTTACGACACACGAGAAAATCAAGCGCAATTCTCAACTTTTCAAAGCTGTTTGCATTCCCGGCTATATTGGTTATGTGCTGGTCTGTGTCTATGGGATAAACGGTGCGAAAGGCTTTGCGGCGGGCTTCTGGCAGCTGCTTGTCATCTTGTCCGTTATGAATCTCATTGACCGCTTTTTGATCGATGGCTACTGGGTGGGGCACACGAACGCATGGACGATTCCCGGAACAGAAGATCTGAAGCCCTATATTACTGCAAAAGACAAGCAGAAAAAGTGGCTTTTCGGCACGGTGGGTATGGCAGGTATAGCAGCGGTGTTGGCGGTCCTTATGACGGCTTTTATTCACTGAGGAAAGGAAAGACAATGAAGTTTAAGACATTGGGAAATCGGAATGCTCCCGCTGTTTTGTTTTTTCACGCAAGGGTCGGTGACGGCATGATGAAAATGCAGATCGTGAAGATCGGATTTGGAGGCAAGCAATGAAAATGAGCAAAGAAAAACGAGCACTCATCGCAGGTATGATTGGATGCCTTTTATATGTGATCGGCGACTTTTTATTTGCGGCGACCGGGAAAAGCCAAAGCACAGAATCCATTGGGCTGATGGTCAAGGTCGCCTATCTTGATATGGCAACATGGCGCATGGTGGTCAGCATCATCTGCGGTGTTCTCGGAACGGCACTCTATTACATCGGTTTTCACCAGTTGTGGAAGCTTTTGAAGCAACGCCTCACCCAACCGAAGCAGCAGAAATGGGTCAAGCTGTTTCAAATCGCCTATCTCACCGGCACGGTCTGCTGGGGCTATGTTCATGCTATGTTCATGAATGTGGCGCTGATCTTCAAGTTTACCTTTGAGAAATACGGCGATATGCAGGCGGCAGCTGAAATTGCCAACAAGGTGTTTTACTGCAACGCCGCGCCGCTGCTGGCAGCATATATCCTGTGTGATGTACTTCTTTCCGTCGTGATGCTCGTTATGATCTGGAAAAGGATGCTCCCGCTGAAAAACACAGCACAGCGGATATTGGCATCCTTCTGCAACCCCATCGTTTTTACGGGGATTGTGGGAAATCTCTTCACGCTTCTGCCGTGGCCGCTGGATCAGATCGATCACGGCACGGAATCCGCCGGACACCTGCTGGTTTTGGTATTGGGGCTGGTGTTGCTGCAGGAGAAGGCAAAATGCGGAGAATGTAAGGAGGCAGTGCAATGAAATACATGGGTATGCCAATGGGAATGTGGGTGTTGTTTGCGGGCTCATTCAAAAGGCAGTTGACGGCGGTGTTCGGCTATGATGCCGATGCGGCACAAGCGATCACGAAAAAAGCAAAGCCGAAGTACAAAGCAATCATTGCAGACCTGCCGGAGTTTGAAAAAGCGGACCGCTTCAAGATGAACATCGTCAACTGCGCAATGCTCGGCGCGTTCATTCTCTCCATGCCGCAGCGCCCGGCGGTAGACTGCCTGACGGATTACTACGCAAAGGCGATGATGACAGCGCCCATGCAGTGGTTCTGCCGTAAGAGCGGAAAAAGCAAGTTCACCGCAAAGGATATCGCTGCCATGAAAGCCACTGCCGCTCTGAAAGCCGCCGACCGCAATCCCTATTCGTGGAACATGGAGTTTTACGAATACCCGGATGGCAGCGGCTACGAGGGACGCTTTACCAAGTGCGGCATCTGTGTGCTGATGAAGGAGCTGGGGCTGTACGACCTGACCCCTGCTTTGTGCCGTCTGGACTACACCATGAGCGAAGCGGGCGGCGTGACAAATTTTGTGCGGCAGTACACCCTTGCCTCCGGCGGGCCCTACTGCGACTGCGGATACAAAAAGAAAGGGTAACGGACGATGAAGAGGAAGGAAACCTATTTTTCCGTGATTTCCGGGAAACTGCGGCACTGCGCTTTCCCGCGCAGGTAAAGGAACTGAACACCGCTTTCGATATGTCCCTATCACGACACCTGCACAGAATATGGCTGCCCGGAGCTGTGCCGCTGCTTTTGCGACAGTGATGACATCAGCTATACCGGGTTGCATCCGAAGCTGATCTGGGAGAGAAGCATGACGCTGGGGCGTGGAAATGACCGCTGTGATTTCTGCATGAAGGTCCGGTACAGCCCGATGCAAAGGTCGCCTGCTGGTACGGAGAAAAAGAAGGGCATATGAAAGTTGATGATGGAATATCCGGTGCAGTGTGGGTGTAATGCTCATGTTGCATCGGGCTTTTTTTCGTAAAAAAAAATATTTGATAATGTTGATTTTCAACTGTTCTTAACTCAAATATTGTATCTTAACTCAAAAAGAGTTAAGATTGGAGGCGAACAAGAATTATCAACAAGTCAAGCTGCGAAAGACTTGGAACTGACACCCACTTCTATATCGAGGGCATCGAAACAGCTTGAAGAAATGGAATTGCTGCATATAAAGAAAGAAGGTGTGCCGCAGTTTTATCGGTTTAGTCACCCAATTACAAATCAGTATCCTGCGATGATTGAACTTTTCACGCGAAAGCTGGATGCCATCCAACTTCCAGAAGATGCAGATGAACGTGTTGAAGAAGCCGTGGAAGAAATGCTGAAGAAACTGTGGAGGAATAGGATCATGTCAAAGGATGAGTATTTGATTACTGATGCATCGCTGAAAGCGCTGACGGTTTTTGCAATGCCGATGATTCTCGGCAGCTTTTTTCAGCAGGTATACAATATGGCTGACTCCATTATCGTCGGTCAGTTTGTGGGTTCTTCTGCACTGGCAGCGGTGGGTGCCTGTGCAGCCCTGACGAATGTCTTCATTTGTGTGGCACTGGGTGCCGGTGTCGGTGCTGGTGTGCTTGTGAGCCGCTATTTCGGCGCCAAAGAGTATGGCAAAATGAAAACCATTGTGTCTACGTCGCTGATCAGCTTTTTACTTCTGAGTATCCTCCTTGGTATCTTTGGCTTTTGCTTTTCCCATGCGATGATGAGCGCTTTACAGACCCCTGCCGATATTTTGGACGAAGCGGTACTGTACTTGCGGGTCTATTTTGTGGGCTTTCCGTTTTTGTTCATGTACAATATTCTCTCCACCATGTTCACTTCCATCGGTGAATCAAAAATTCCGCTGGGGCTGCTGATCTTTTCATCGCTCCTGAATATTGTGATGGATCTTTGGATGGTAGCCGGTCTGGGGCTTGGTGTATTCGGTGCAGCGCTTGCAACTCTGATTGCCCAGGGTATTTCCGCTGTTTTTTCACTTTTGATTTTTCTTTACCGGATGCGGCGATACCAAAGCCCGTTTCAGTGGTTTGACGGGCGTAAGCTGCACTCGATGCTTCGGATTGCAGTGCCCTCGGTTCTGCAGCAGTCTACCGTGTCGATCGGTATGATGATCGTACAGGCAGTGGTAAATCCCTTCGGCACACAGGCTCTCGCAGGATATGCGGCGACGATGCGGGTGGAGAATGTTTTTTCCCTGATATTCGTGTCCATCGGTAATGCAGTTTCGCCGTATGTTTCCCAGAACCTTGGGGCAGGCAAAAACGGGCGTATCAAAAAAGGTTATCATGCAGCATTGGTGTTGGACGTGTGTTTTGCGGCGCTTGCCTTCCTTGTCATTGAAACGCTGCACACGCAGATTTCCTCGCTGTTTCTGGGAAAGGACGGAACAGCCCTGGCCTATCAGGTGTCCGAAGATTATATGAGATGGCTTGGATACTTCTTTATCTTTATGGGAATTAAAATGGCAACCGATGGAGTTCTTCGAGGACTCGGCATCATGCGGCCGTTCCTCATTGCAAATATGGTTAACCTTGCGATCCGATTGTCTGTGGCTTTGATCTGTGCACCGCGTTTTGGCATTGACTTTGTCTGGCTTGCCGTGCCGGCCGGCTGGCTTGCCAACTTCCTGGTTTCCTATGCGGCACTCAGAAAATCCTGGCCGGCTGAGAAAGCGGAGTCATCTCGAATATTTTCATAATCCTTGAAATTGTCCTTGAAATATGTCATCATTAGTTCAAGGGATGCAAAACATAAAAGGATTAGAAAGAGCAGGTATCATATATGAAAAAGAAGATCATTGTTGCAGTAGTGGTAGTTGTTGTGATTTTGGCGGCGATCGCGATTATCTCTGTTCTGGCACAGACACCGGCGCTGATCTGACCGGAAAGGAAGCAGGACATTGCTTATGAAACTGTTATACGGTACCGGCAATCCGGCAAAGGCAGCTGCCATGCAGAACCGCATAGCCGGACTTGGCATCGAATTGATCAGTCTGCAGGATCTGCGGGCACAGGGGGTGGAGATCCCCGATGTCCCGGAGACAGGCAATACGCCTCTGGAGAATGCCAGGCAGAAAGCGCATACTTATTATGAAGCTTTTCGTATGCCTGTATTTTCCTGTGATTCCGGGTTGTATTTTGAAGATGTCCCGGAGGCGGTCCAGCCCGGGGTACATGTGCGTACGGTGAATGGTGTGTATCTGACGGATGAGCAGATGCTGGAGCACTATATCGGACTGGTCAGACACTATGGAAGGCTTACGGCAAAATACCGCAACGCCATCTGCTATGTGCAGGATGAGGAACATGTATATGAGGCGATGGAGCCTGACATGGAAAGTGAGAAATTCTGGCTGACGGATGTACCTCACAGCAGCATCCGCAGAGAGGGGTTTCCGCTGGACAGCATTTCCCTGGATCCCGAAACCGGGAAATATTTCTATGATCTGCCTGAGGCGGCAGTGGATCAGGTGGCGGTAGAGGAAGGTTTTCTTACTTTTTTTCGGAGAATCTTACAAGAGGGAACGGTGAATATAAGCGGCAGCAGACAGTGAAATAACAAGTGCGCAGAGCGCCCCGCGGCGCCCGGATAGGAGAATATATGGCAGTAGAGAGCATAACGGAAACAGCAATGGTCTGGGGAACCGTAAGTGGTGCAAGCATGGTGGGGATGGTGATATCTCTGCTATTATCCGTGGGTTTACCCATATTTTTAGGTATCTTTATTTATAAGAAGACAAAGGCATGGGTGCCGGCGTTCTTCATCGGTTGTGGAATTTTCGTAGGCTTTGCCATGATCTTAGAGCAGATCTGTCATGCCATCGTGCTGACGGTGACCGGAAGCGTGATCCGGGATAATATCTGGTTGTATGCGATTTACGGTGGACTGGCAGCAGCACTTTTTGAGGAGTGTGGCCGGTGGATCGCCATGAAATTCTGCCTGAAAAAACATCTTACCCGGGAAAATGCGTTGATGTACGGCGCCGGACATGGCGGCATTGAAGCTTTTCTGATTCTTGGTATGTCTTCTATGAGCAATCTCCTTACCGCAGCCATGATCAACGGTGGTCTGATGGAGAAGACTATGACGGCATTGGAGCCCGCACAACAGGAGGTAACCTACCATCAGCTCTCTGTTCTCTGGACCACACCGGCTTACCAGTTCTATCTCGCACCGGTGGAGCGGATCAGTGCGATCGCTCTGCAGATCGCGTTGTCGATTCTTGTATACAGTGCGGTGAAGACAGGCAGAAAGCTGCATTTGGCAGCAGCCTTCGGACTGCATTTTGCAGTGGACTTTCTGACTGTGGTGTGTGCCTCCACGATTCCTACATGGGCATTGGAGCTGGGATTGCTGATGGTAGTTACAGTAATCTGTGTAGCGGTATACAAGCTGGTCTATCTGTCTCTGGCAGAGAAAAAAGTCTGACGGAGACAGAAGCCTGCAGATAAGAAGGAATGGATTAAAAAAAGGCGAACGTGTCATGAGTCATAAAATATGATATAAAAGATATGAGGCAACGAACAATGAAGATCAACAGAGAAAAAGCATTGGCAGCATTTCAGGAATACACGGACCGTTATGACAGTAGCCGGGACATGATCCGCCTGAAAATAGAACACACCTACCGGGTCTGCGGATTGTGCCAACAGATCGCCAGATCCCTTGAACTTCCGGAGGAAGAGGTGGATATTGCGTGGCTGACCGGACTGCTCCATGATGTGGGACGGTTTGAGCAGCAGCGGGTATATGGAACCTTTACTGATGCGGATTCCATCGATCATGCGAAATACGGAGCAAGAATTTTATTTGGTAAGGTCTGGGAAGAGAAACACGGACTTGCTTCCGGAAGCGAAGAAAGCCTGCCCGAGGAAGTTCAGGCAGACGCCGGAATCAGTATCCGGGATTTCGTGGAAGATGCTTCCTGCGATGAACTTCTGTGGACAGCGGTATTTTATCACAGCGCCTACCGGATTCCGGAGGGACTGGAGGAACGGACGGCTATGTTCTGCCATATTTTACGGGATGCGGATAAGATCGATATCTTGAAGGTCAATGTAGAATTCCCGCTGGAGGAGATCTACAATGTGGACACCGAGGTATTATATCAGGGGGAAGTGACGCCGGAAGTGTTGCAGAGCTTTGATGAGGAGCACGCTGTACTGCGTTCCCTGAAGAAAACAGCGGTGGATAATGTGGTGGGACATATTTCCCTGGTGTACGAGCTGGTCTATCCCGAGAGCTGCCGTATTGTGAAAAGACAGGGGTACTTGGATCGGCTGATGAATTTTGAGTCGAAAAATCCTTATACGAGAAAACAGTTCGAGCATATCAGAAAGCGCATGAGAGAATATCTTGCAGAAATATAGAGAAGAATATTAGGAGGCTGGCATTATTGCCAGCCTCCGTCGATGGTGAGGATCTGACCGGTGAGATAGGCCGGAGCCTGGATCAGCTGGAGGACAAGCTGTCCCACTTCCTCAGGCTGTCCCAGACGGTCTGCGGGGATCTCTTCCCGGAGAGCGTCCATTTCCTCCGGGGAGAAGCAATGATTCATGGCAGTGTCAATAACCCCACAGGAGATGGCGTTGACCTGGATATTGCTGGGCGCCAGTTCCTTTGCCAGAGCTTTGGTGAAACTGTTTACACCGCCCTTGGAAGCGGAATAAGCAACTTCCATGGAAGCTCCGACGTTTCCCCAGACGGAGGAAATATTGATGATACGTCCACTGTGCTTTTGCAGCATCAGAGGAATTGCCAGACGACTGGTATAGAAACAGGAGCTGAGATTCGTATTTATGACACTCTGCCATTCTTCGATACTCATATCTGTGAGCAGGCCGATGTAGGAGATTCCGGCATTATTGACTAAAACATCCAGATGATCCAGGGAAGCAAATATTTTTTCAATCGCAGAGGGATCCGCTGCATCCGCTGCCAAAGCAGTACAGTGGACGCCGTATTTTTCTTCTAAAGAGGCAGCTACGTCCTGAAGCCTTTCGAGTGTGTGACTGCAGGTGAGGATCAGGTCGTACCCGGCACCTGCCAGAGTTTCCGCAATGGCTCTGCCGATACCGCGGGAGGCACCGGTGACAAGAGCAAGCGGTGTGTTCTTTATTGTATTCATGTAAAGTATCCTTTCTGAATTCTACGGCAACCTTTGGAGATAAAACAGTGCCGAATGCAAAAAACCTGTAAAACGAGTGTAGCACAGATGGACTTGCTTTTCCATAGGGGAACTGCTACACTGGACAAAAGGAGAGAAAATTATGTACGATTTGATCATTATCGGTTCCGGTCCCGCGGGGCTGTCCGCAGCAGTCTACGGAAAGCGTGCAGGGCTGAACCTACTTATTATAGAAGAAAAGCCCATGAGCGGCGGACAGATTCTCAATACCTATGAAGTGGATAACTATCTCGGACTTCCCGGGATCAGTGGCTTCGATATGGGGATGACTTTCAGACAGCATGCAGAGAAGCTGGGAGCGGAATTTTTAGAAGCCACGGTGCACAGTGTGGAAGAACGTGGCGATTACAAATGCGTCTACGCGGGAGATCAGGAACTGGAGACCCGTACGGTGATTTTTGCCACCGGTGCGGAGCATGCGAAGCTTGGTGTGCCCGGTGAGGAAGAATTAAACGGCATGGGTGTGTCCTACTGCGCTACCTGCGACGGAGCCTTTTTCCGGGGCAGAACGGTGGCTGTGGTCGGCGGCGGAGACGTGGCGCTGGAGGATGCCATCTACCTGGCGAGAACCTGTGAAAAGGTGTATCTGATCCACAGAAGAGACAGTCTGCGGGGGGCCATGATATTGCAGGAGGAATTAAAGAGCCTTCCCAACGTGGAGATCCTTTATGACCATGTGGTCACGGAGATCTGCGGTGAGGATATGGTGGAAAAGCTGCGTATTAAAAACGTGAAGACGGAAGAAGAGAAGAATCTGGAAGCAGCGGGAATCTTCATCGCCGTTGGTATCCATCCCAACACGGAATTACTGCAGAGCCTGGTGACAGTCGGTGAGGATGGTTATATTCCGGCAGGTGAGACCGGAGAGACTGACAGAGCAGGTATCTATGTGGCGGGTGACATCCGCAGGAAACCTCTGCGCCAGGTCGTAACGGCTGTGGCGGACGGTGCTAATGCCGCGGTCAGCGCCGGGAACTATTGCAACCGTTTTCGTAAACAGTCATAGATTAGTAATAGATTCATTAAGAAATTTGAAAGAAAATCGAAAAATAATTAAAGAAAAGAGTCACCCATGTGGTGGCTCTTTTTACGTGAAAATTCTGCAAACCCGCATGAAATGGGGATTTTTGGAAATGTTGACAATTAATTTACTATATTGACAAATGGAAGGCTGCGTGATATATTTGTTAACAGATGTAACAAATTCGTAACAAATCATTTGAAAATGTAAAGCAGTAAGTTAAGAAAACAAGATAGCTCCAAGAGTTTCAGGAGGATAGAATGGCTCATAAATCTGTAAAAATTACCGTGTGCACCATGGCAGCGGTTATGGCTTTTTCCGGAATGAATATCACCGCAGATGCAGCAGCGTCTTCATCGGTACTTCCCAGCGGTGGTATTGAACTGACTCTGGCAAAGGGGAATAAGTTAGAGAGTCTGTCCGCAGGTACGAACAATACCAAACAGATTGAAAGTATTATTGAAACCGTACTCCGTGATGATCAGATGGACACCACCCCGGAAGCATCCGAGGAAGAATCTTTTAAGAATCTGGTCATTGCACAGGTAAATGATTATGTAAATGTAAGAAGCATGCCCAGTGAGCAGGGCGAGATCGTCGGTAAGCTGTATGACGATTCCGTAGGTCTCTTCATCTCCGAAGAGAACGGCTGGTATCAGATATCTTCCGGTTCCGTAACCGGTTATGTAAAGGCCGAGTACTGTGTGACCGGCGATGAAGCAGTAGAGCTTGCCAAAAAGGTAGGTACAAGACTGGCAACTGTTAACACCACAACCTTAAAAGTACGTACCGAACCTTCCTTAGAGGCTTCTGTATTAGGACTGGTTCCCTTAGAGGATGACCTGGTAGTATCCGATGAGACCGATGGCTGGGTACAGGTAGATACCGAGGAAGGCCTCGGATGGGTCTCCACAGAATTTGTTTCTCTTCATACAGAGTTCGTTGAAGCAGAATCCAAGGAGGAAGAAGCAAAGCGTCTGGCTAAGGAGAAGCAAGAGAGAGAAAAAGCCCGTGCCGCAGCTGCAGCGAAGGCAGCGGGAAGCAGTAAGAGTTCTTCGGCTAGTGCCCCCGCAGTTACTTATGCAGCCAGCGGAGACAGCGAGATGGGTACTGCAGTTGCCGACTACGCATTGCAGTTCGTTGGTAATCCTTACGTATATGGCGGATCCAGCCTGACAAACGGTACCGATTGTTCCGGATTTGTAATGAGTGTATATGCGAACTTCGGTGTAAGCCTTCCTCATTCCTCTTCCGCAGACCGCAGCCAGGGTGCAGCAGTTGATGGACTGGCTAATGCACAGGCAGGAGACCTGATCTGTTACTCCGGTCATGTGGCGCTGTATATCGGTAACGGTCAGATCGTTCATGCATCTACCGCCAAGACCGGTATCATCGTTTCTAATGCTGATTACAAGAAGGTACTGGCAGTTCGGAGAATCTTCTAATCTAATGATATAACCATAAAAGGCACTGTGTGAAAATACACAGTGCCTTTTATGGTTTGTGCGCCAGGGCCAGCTCTGACGGGTGAAAAGGTATGGAGTTGTACAATGAATTGTGCAATTTGTCAAAATATTATTATGCGACGAAAAAGGGATTGACAAAACAAAACTATACAAAGTATACAAAAAAACAAGCGGAAACGTAATAACGACAAAATAACAGCAAAAATACATAGAAAGTTATCCACAAGGGAAAAGCCCTAAAATAGGATAAAAGTTACTTATACACCAAGTTATACACATTATCCACAGGAAAAATCACATTCCCGAAGCAAGGAATTTACGAAAAAATAGGAACGAATGTTTTGTGAAGATGTAATAAAAATCGGAAAATGACGCGATTTGTCGATTTTAAAGTTGACATACAGGATGTCAAAAACAAGTAAAAAACTCTTCAAATTGTTGCAAAACGTTGTACTATTATGCTATAATGACTATACAATAAATGCAAGGGTTGCTACTGTGATCTTTGTAAATAAATACTTGGAAGGGATGATCAGCATGAAGTTTATTATTGTTGGCAGAAACATCGAAGTTACACCAGGATTAAGAGCAGCAGTGGAGGAAAAGATCGGCAAGCTGGACAAGTATTTCAATCCCGATACAGAAGTACATGTAACATTAAGCGTTGAAAAGGATCGTCAGAAAATTGAAGTAACCATTCCGGTTAAGGGAAGCATTATCCGTTCGGAGCAGGTAAGCAACGATATGTATGTATCTATTGATCTGGTAGAAGAGATCATTGAGAGACAGCTGAAAAAATATAAGAACAAGATCGTTGACAAACAGCAGGCGGTTGCTTCCTTCAGCAAAGCCTATGTAGAGAATGACTATACGGATGATGAGGAAATCAAGATCGTTCGTACCAAGAAGTTTGACATCAAGCCTATGTATCCTGAGGATGCCTGCATCCAGATGGAACTGTTGGGACACAGCTTCTTCGTATTCTGTAATGCAGAGACTGATCAGGTGAACGTAGTTTATAAGAGAAAAGGCGACACCTATGGACTGATCGAGCCGGAAGTATAAGCTGTAAAACAGCGTAAAAAGGTACAATTAAATAAGCAATGACAGACAGCCTGCCGGACTTACGGCAGGCTGTTTAAAATTGCATCAGTTATTTTGTTATTTTTTTGACAAAATCGTTGCAAAACAGATTTCGCTATGTTAAAATAGGAATAGTGAAATGATAAAAAAATAACAATCTAAAAACATTTCAGAAAGCAAACCAAACAAAACAAAAAAATGGAGGACAAACAAATGGCAAAGAAAGTTGTATTAGCAGGCGCTTGCCGTACCGCGATCGGTACTATGGGCGGAACCTTAAGCACAACTCCTGCACCGGAGCTGGGCGCTATCGTGATCAAGGAGGCTCTGAAGAGAGCAGGCGTTGCTCCCGAAGCAGTTGACCAGGTATATATGGGATGCGTTATCCAGGCAGGTCAGGGACAGAACGTAGCACGTCAGGCTGCTATCAAGGCAGGACTTCCCATTGAAGTTCCCGCAGTTACCATGAACGTGGTATGTGGTTCCGGTCTGAATTGTGTGAACCAGGCTGCACAGATGATCATGGCAGGCGACGCTGACATCGTAGTAGCAGGTGGTATGGAGAACATGTCTATGGCTCCTTACGCAATCCCTCAGGGACGTTACGGTTATCGTATGGGTAACGCAACCATGGTAGATACCATGATCAAAGATGCACTTTGGGACGCTTTCAATGATTATCATATGATTAAGACCGCAGACAATATCTGCGAAGAGTGGGGACTTACCCGTGAAGAACTCGATGAGTTCGCATTAAAGAGCCAGTTAAAGGCAGAAGAAGCTCAGAAGAACGGTGCTTTCAAGGCAGAGATCGTTCCCGTGGAAGTTAAGAAGAAGAAAGAGACCATCATCTTCGATACAGATGAAGGCCCTCGTCACGGTTCTACCATCGAAGGTCTGGCTAAGCTTCGTGCCATCAATCCCGGCGGATTCGTTACCGCAGGTAACGCTTCCGGTATCAACGATGGTGCAGCAGCTGTCGTTGTAATGAGCGAGGAGAAGGCTAAGGAGCTCGGTGTTAAGCCTATGGCTACTTTCGTAGCAGGTGCTCTTGCAGGCGTTCGTCCTGAGGTTATGGGTATCGGTCCTGTGGCTTCTACCAAGAAGGTAATGGCTAAGACCGGTATGAAGATCGAAGACTTCGATATCATCGAGGCTAACGAAGCATTCGCAGCTCAGTCCGTAGCAGTTGGTAAGGAACTGGGTATTGATGTAGATAAGCAGCTGAACCCCAACGGCGGTGCTATTGCACTGGGTCATCCCGTAGGAGCTTCCGGATGCCGTATCCTGGTAACTCTGCTGCATGAGATGCAGGCAAGAGGTGCCAAGACCGGTCTGGCTACTCTGTGCATCGGCGGTGGCATGGGCTGCTCCACCATCGTTAAGATCGAGGATTAATTTTATAAATATTCGCTGGGGCGGTAGAATCTCTATCGCCTTAGTGTGGTTTTGAAAACACGAATAGAAATGTGAAATGAGGTAAAAACATGGATTACATTTTGTATGAGCAGAATGGAAATGTGGCAACCATCACCATTAACCGTGAGAAAGCGCTGAACGCGCTGAATTCACAGGTGTTGGATGAACTGAACGCTACATTGGATGCAGTAGATCTGGCAACGGTTCGCTGCCTGGTGATCACCGGTGCAGGTGCCAAGTCCTTCGTGGCAGGCGCAGATATCGGAGAGATGAGCAGCCTGACCAAGGCTGAAGGCGAAGCATTCGGCAAGAAGGGTAACGATGTGTTCCGCAAGATCGAGACTTTCCCCATTCCCGTGATCGCAGCTGTCAACGGCTTCGCTCTGGGTGGTGGTTGTGAGATCTCCATGAGCTGTGACATCAGAATCTGTTCCGATAACGCAGTATTCGGACAGCCCGAAGCAGGACTGGGAATCACTCCCGGCTTCGGTGGAACCCAGAGACTGGCTCGTCTGGTAGGTGCAGGCATGGCAAAGCAGATGATCTACACTGCACGAAATATCAAGGCAGCAGACGCTTACAGAATCGGTCTGGTAAATGAAGTATACAGCGCCGAGGTAGATGCTGACGGCAACGTAGTAAAGAGCGCACAGGAAGTAATGCTGGCAGCAGCACAGAAGATGGCAGCAACCATCGCCAAGAACGCTCCTATCGCTGTACGCAACTGCAAGAAGGCTATTAATGATGGCCTGGATGCAGATATGGATCAGGCAGTAGTCATTGAAGAGAAGCTGTTCGGAGACTGCTTCGAGACAGAAGATCAGAAGTATGGCATGGCTTTCTTCCTTGACAAGAACAAGGAAAAAGTAAAAGAGCCTTTCCAGAATAAATAGTTATAATAGTTTTTCAAATAATGATAGAATGTATAGAAAACAGGAGGATTTACCATGAAAGTAGGTATTATCGGTGCAGGTACCATGGGACAGGGCATTGCAAAGGCATTTGCCCAGGTAGACGGATTTGAAGTAGCTCTCTGCGATATCAAGCAGGAATGGGCTGAAGGCGGCAAAGCAAAGATCGTTAAAGGCTATGCAAGACTGGTAGAAAAAGGAAAAATGACTCAGGAAGCAGTTGACGCTATCGTAGCTAAGATCACTCCGGGTCTGAAGGAAGACCTGTGTGCAGACTGCGATCTGATCGTAGAAGCTGCATTCGAGAATATGGAAGTTAAGAAGACCACCTTCGGTGAGCTGGACAAGATCTGCAAGCCTGAGTGTGTATTCGCTTCCAACACATCCAGCCTTTCCATTACCGAGATCGGCAATGGACTGACCCGTCCTATGATCGGTATGCACTTCTTCAATCCCGCAGACCGCATGAAGCTGGTAGAGGTAATTGCAGGTGTGAATACTCCCGCAGAGACCGTGGATACCATCAAGAAGATCGCTGAAGAGATCGGCAAGACTCCCGTACAGGTGAACGAGGCAGCAGGTTTTGTGGTTAACCGTATCCTGATCCCTATGATCAACGAAGCAGCTTTCATCAAGATGGAAGGTGTATCCGATATCGCAGGTATTGATGCTGCTATGAAGCTGGGTGCTAATCATCCCATGGGACCCCTGGAGCTGGGTGATTTCGTAGGTCTGGATATCTGCCTTGCTATCATGGATGTTCTCTACAAAGAGACCGGTGACAGCAAGTATCGTGCATGTCCTCTGATCCGTAAGATGGTACGTGGCGGTAACCTTGGTGTGAAGACCGGCAAGGGCTTCTATGTATACAATGCAGACCGCACCAAGACTCCTGTGGATGCACAGTAAAGTATAAACAATTCGTAGGCATCAAAGTCGGGGTTTTTAACCCCGACATCATGATAATTACAACCAAGTATAAATAACAATGGAGGATTAACATCATGGATTTTACATTATCCAAAGAGCATGAGATGGCGAGACAGCTGTTCAAAGAGTTCGCCGAGAACGAAGTAAAACCTCTTGCACAGGAAGTTGACGAGACCGAAACCTTCCCCAGAGAGACCGTTGAGAAGATGGCTAAGTACGGCTTCATGGGAATTCCCGTTCCCAAGGAGTATGGTGGACAGGGCTGTGATACTCTGACCTACGCTATGTGTGTAGAGGAGCTTTCCAAGGTTTGCGCAACGACTGGCGTTATCGTTTCCGCACATACCTCTCTGTGTATCGATCCTATCATGACCTTCGGTACCGAAGAGCAGAAGCAGAAATACGTTCCTGATCTGGCAAGCGGCCGCAAGATCGGTGCTTTCGGTCTGACCGAGCCCGGTGCAGGTACCGATGCCCAGGGTCAGCAGACCAAGGCTGTATTAGATGGCGATGAGTGGGTCATCAATGGTTCCAAGTGCTTCATCACCAATGGTAAAGAAGCAGATGTATATATCGTGATCGCAGTTACCGGTATCGTAGAGAAGAGAGGCAGAAAGATGAAGGAGATCTCTTCCTTTATCGTTGAGAAGGGAACTCCCGGATTTACCTTCGGTACCAAGGAAAAGAAGATGGGTATCAAGGGTTCTTCCACTTACGAGCTGATCTTCACCGACTGCCGTATCCCTAAGGAGAACATGCTGGGCAAGCAGGGCGCAGGCTTCAAGATCGCAATGCACACTCTGGATGGCGGACGTATCGGTATTGCTTCCCAGGCTCTGGGTATTGCAGAGGGCGCTCTGGAGAGAACCGTTGCTTACACCAAGGAGAGAAAGCAGTTTGGAAAGTCTATTTCCGGATTCCAGAATACACAGTTCCAGCTGGCTGATATGGCTACCAAGGTTGAGGCTGCCAAGATGCTGGTATACAAGGCTGCACGCAAGAAAGATGAGTACAAGACCAATCCTAAGATCTCTTACTCCGTAGAAGCTGCTATGGCTAAGCTGTATGCTGCCGAGGTTGCTATGGAAGTTACTACCAAGGCTGTCCAGCTCCACGGTGGTTATGGTTATATCAGAGAGTACGAAGTAGAGCGTATGATGCGTGACGCTAAGATCACCGAGATCTACGAGGGTACTTCTGAAGTTCAGAGAATGGTTATCTCTGCAGATCTGTTGAAGTAAGCGTTGTTGAATGAATAATTAGAAAAGTAAGGAGAAAATACAATGAAGATTGTTGTTTGTATTAAGCAGGTGCCCGATACCAAGGGCGGTGTTAAATTCAATCCTGACGGAACTCTTGACAGAGGCGCAATGCTTGCTATCATGAATCCCGATGATAAGGCTGGTCTGGAAGCTGCACTGAAGCTGAAGGATGAGTTCGGCGCAGAAGTTACCGTACTGACCATGGGTCTTCCCAAGGCAGCAGATGCTCTTCGTGAGGCACTGGCTATGGGCGCTGACAATGCAATCCTGGTTACCGACAGAGTACTGGGCGGTGCTGATACCTGGGCTACTTCCACTACCATCGCAGGTGCACTGAGAAATATCGATTATGATCTGATCATTACCGGACGTCAGGCAATCGACGGCGATACTGCACAGGTTGGTCCTCAGATCGCTGAACATCTTGGACTTCCCGTAATCTCTTATGCACAGGACATCAAGGTAGACGGAGACAAGGTGATCGTTCAGAGACAGTATGATGACAGATATCATGTAGTAGAAGCTAAGATGCCCTGCCTGATCACTGCATTATCCGAGCTGAATAAGCCCCGTTACATGACTCCCGGCGGAATCTTCGATGCATGCAAGGCAGAGATTACTACCTGGGGCAGAGCTGATCTGAAAGATGTTGATGACAGCAACCTTGGTCTGAAGGGATCTCCTACCAAGATCGCAAAGGCATCCGATAAGGTTCGTAAGGGCGCAGGCGAGAAGATCGTTCCCGATTCCCCTGAAGACGGAGCAGCTTACATTGTTGCTAAATTCAAAGAAAAGCACATCATCTAATATAGGAGGCAAACCATGGTAACCAATAATATTGAAGAATACAAGGGTGTATATGTGTTCGCCCAGCAGGTAGACAATGAGATCAGTGGTATCGCATTAGAACTGCTCGGCAAAGGTAAAGAGCTGGCTGCAAAGCTGGAGACCGAGGTAACCGCGGTTCTGATCGGTTATAACGTAAAAGGACTGGCTGATAAGCTGGCTGAGTATGGTGCAGATAAGGTGATCCTCGTAGATGATCCCGAACTGGAGACTTACAGAACCGAGCCTTATGCACATGCACTGGCATCTGTTATTGAGAAGTATAAGCCTGAGATCGTTCTGGTAGGTGCAACCGCTATCGGACGTGACCTGGGACCTACCGTTTCCGCAAGAGTTCAGACCGGTCTGACTGCAGACTGTACTGTACTGGAAATCGGTGATTTCCCTCTCGTTGCTATCCCCGGACAGGAGCAGAAGCACAACCAGCTGCTGATGACCCGTCCTGCATTCGGTGGTAACACCATTGCTACCATCGCATGTCCTGACAACAGACCGCAGATGGCAACTGTTCGTCCCGGCGTTATGCAGAAGATCGCTCCTATCGCAGGTGCAAAGGCTGTGATCGAGGAGTACAATCCCGGATTTACTCCGAACAACAAATATGTAACCATCAAGGAAGTTGTTAAGGCAGTATCCGATACTGTTGATATCATGGATGCCAAGATCTTGGTATCCGGCGGCCGTGGAGTTGGCAGTGCAGAGAACTTCAAGATCCTGGAGGATCTGGCAGAGGTTCTGGGCGGTACCGTATCCTGCTCCCGTGCAGTTGTAGATAACGGCTGGAAGCCCAAGGATCTGCAGGTTGGACAGACCGGTAAGACCGTTCGTCCCCAGATCTACTTCGCAATCGGTATCTCCGGTGCTATTCAGCACGTAGCAGGTATGGAAGAATCTGATCTTATTGTTGCCATCAACAAAGATGAGACTGCTCCTATCTTCGATGTAGCTGACTACGGTATTGTAGGAGACCTGAACAAGATCGTTCCCGCTCTGACTGAGCAGCTGAAGGCTGCAAAGGCTGAGAAGGCAGCGAACTAATTCCGAAGAATAATATATCAAAACTCCGCCTTGTCCCTCGGCTTGCCCGGGAGCCGGGCGGAGTTTTTTGCGAAAAAGTAATAAAAGATTCTTATCTTGCACGCTTGCGCACGTAAGAATTGCATAGTAAAATAAAATGATACCAGGGTTAACAAGAATGAGAGATGAAAAATTATGGCAAAACAAAAAGAAGTAAAAACCAACGCCATGCGTATTCTGGAATCTCTGAAGATTCCTTATACCCATCACACCTATGAGTGCGAGGAATTCGTGGACGGGCTTCAGATAGCAGACAAGCTGTCCCTGCCCTATGAGCAGGTCTACAAGACGCTGGTCACCGTGGGCAGCAGTAAGAACTATTTTGTATTCGTCATCCCCATCGCGGAGGAACTGGATATGAAAAAAGCAGCGAAATCCGTCGGAGAAAAAAGCGTGGAGATGATCCATGTAAAAGACATCAATGCCATCACCGGCTACATCCGCGGTGGCTGCACAGCCATCGGCATGAAAAAACAGTATGTGACCAGAATTGATGAAAGTGCGAAGACGCAGGAACAAATCTATGTCAGCGGCGGCAGGATCGGGTCTCAGATCCAATTGAAGCCGGACGACCTTGCGAAAGCAGCGAAAGCGGAGTTCGCAGATATTATCAGACACGACAATTAATGCATGAAATGTATCAAAAGAATGCTGAAGATAAAGGAGTACGCATGGAAAACCAGAAAACAATCCTCGATTACGATACCGTAGCACTGGACGAAGCACAGGATGCGGTGATCATCATAGATCAGACCCTGCTTCCGGGCAAGATTGAACTGATCGCATTACATACCGCACAGGAGATGTGGGATGCCATCTATCTGCTGAAGGTCCGGGGAGCACCTGCCATCGGCGTAGCGGCGGCATTGGGCATCTACCTGCTGGCAAACCGCATCGAGACGGAAGACTTCGAGGAGTTTTATCAGAAATTTACAGAATATAAGGAATATCTGGATTCTTCCAGACCCACCGCAGTTAATCTGTCCTGGGCGCTGAAGCGCATGGATGCCGTAGCTGTAAAGGCTGGCAGAGATGAGCACAAGACAGTAGCAAAAGTGAAGGAAATCCTGCATAACGAGGCACTGCAGATTCGGGCGGAAGATGTGGAAGTATGTCGAAAAATCGGAGAATTCGGACTGGAGCTGGTAAAACCGGGAGATGGTATTCTGACCCACTGTAATGCAGGACAACTTGCAACGGTAAAATACGGTACCGCTACGGCACCGATTTATCTCGGGCAGGAGAAGGGCTATCACTTCCATGTATTTGCGGATGAGACCAGACCCCTTTTACAGGGAGCCAGACTGACAGCATTTGAATTGCATTCCGCAGGTGTGGATGTGACACTGATCTGTGACAATATGTCCGCTTCTGTCATGTCCAAGGGCTGGGTACAGGCAGTATTCGTAGGTTGTGACAGAGTGGCAGCTAACGGAGATACTGCGAACAAGATCGGTACCAGCGTGGTGGCAGCAGTGGCAAAACAGTACAATGTGCCGGTATACATCTGTGCACCTACTTCCACTATTGATATGGCGACTGCCACCGGTGCAGATATCTGCATCGAACAGCGTAAGGCGGAAGAGGTTACTGAGATGTGGTATAAGGAACGCATGGCTCCGGAGGGTGTAAAGGTCTACAATCCGGCATTCGATGTGACGGATCATGAACTGATTGCCGGTATTGTAACGGAGTACGGTGTAGCGAGAGCACCTTACACGGAGAGCCTGAAGGAGATTATGGATCGCAAGGCACAGAGAGGCTGATGGTGAAGATATGAGGCAGAATATAAGTCTTGCGGAGATCTCCGACGGTCATTTATACAAAGCGAATGATATGGTAAAGGCAGACTGCGGTGGCTGTGAAGGCTGTTCGCAGTGCTGTCGCGGCATGGGAAGTTCCATCATTTTAGATCCCTATGATGTCTATCGGCTGACTACGGGAATTGGAAAAAGTATGCAGGAGCTATTAGCGACGTCGGTGGAGCTCAACGTGGTGGACGGTGTGATCTTACCGAATCTGAAAATGCAGGGAACCAGGGAAGCCTGTGCATATCTGGATGTGGAGGGACGATGCAGCATTCACCCGTACCGCCCCGGAATCTGTCGCTTATTTCCTTTAGGAAGACATTATGAGAACGGGGGACTGTTTTATTTCCTTCAGACCGGAGAATGTGCGAAGGAGAACCGCAGTAAGGTGAAGGTCAGCAAGTGGATCGATACACCGGAATTGAAGAGAAATGAGCAATTCAAGCTGCAATGGCATGATCTGTTATCTGCCATGACAGATAGAGTTGCAGGAGAAGACGAAGGGAAACAGCGGGAGGAAAATCTGCTGCTGTTGCGTCTGTTTTACTTATTGCCGTATGAGGGGACAACAGATTTTTATTCACAGTTTACGGAAAGGATGGAACATTGGAATGAACAAATCGGATAAGTTAAATAAGCTTCCTATCGAAAAACGGTTACTGAGTGTATTTCGCAGAATCGCTTTATTATTAAGTGCGACAGGTGTTATTGCCTGTGTTGCCATGGGAATCGTCAGTTACCAGTATTCTTATGCGCTGCGCCATTACGGTTTCGCACAGGGTGACATCGGTAAGGCGATGATCGTCATCGCAGAGATGCGGAGCGAGACCCGTGCTGCTATCGGCTATGATGACGATACCCTGGTCGCCACAGCAAAAAATGCCCATGACTTGACAGCGGAACAGCTGGATACCTATATCAGTGCCCTGGAAGATGATATGATCACGGATGAGGGAAGAGCCACTTACCAACAGATCAAGGACGGCGTAGCTTCTTACCTGCAGATCGAGGCACAGATACTGGAACTGGGTACATCTTCCGATCCCGCTAAGCGGCTGCAGGCACAGCAGATGGCAGGCGACCAGATGGATCCCGTGTTCCAGCAGGTATATGCAGATATGACGAGCCTGTTGGACAGCAGTGTAACGAACGGAAATGCCATGGAAGCCAAGCTGAATGTCTTCCGTGTGGTTATTTTTATCGTAATCCTTCTGATCATCGGAGTAGGCTTTGCAGGATCTGAAAAGACGGGAAAAAGAATTGCCAGAGGAATCGCCGGACCGCTGAAAGCACTGGCAGACAGACTGGATGGCTTCGCAGCAGGTGATCTGACATCTGATTTCCCCGAAGTGAAGACAGAGGATGAAATGGCAGTGATGAACCGTGCGGCTACAGCAATGGCGACCAACCTCCGAATGATCATCGAGGATATCAACCAGGCATTAAATGCTATGGCAAACGGCGACTGGACAGTGAAGTTCCGTTATCCCGATCTCTATGTGGGCGATCTGGATGAACTGAAAGAAGCGCTGAGAGATATTAAGTATAAGATGAATGAAGCGCTGTACAATGTTAATGAAGTATCCGGACAGGTATCCATGGGTGCCGGAAGTCTGGCAGATGCAGCACAGTCTCTGGCTGAGGGTGCAACCGAACAGGCAGGCGCTGTAGAGCAGCTGCAGGCGACGATTAGCAATATTGCTTCTATGGTAGACAATACTGCAGAGCATACGAAGAATTCCAGCAGACAGGCACAGGAATACTCCGCTAAGGCGGATGAAGGCCGTACCGAGATGAATCATCTGATGGAAATTATGGGCCGGATCAACGAGACTTCCGAGAAGATCAGCAACATCATCGGCGAGATCGAAGATATTGCCAGCCAGACCAATCTGCTGTCCCTGAATGCTTCGATCGAAGCAGCCAGAGCCGGAGAAGCAGGCAGAGGCTTTGCTGTTGTGGCAGACCAGATCGGTAAGCTGGCAGAGCAGAGTGCCCAGTCCGCAGTCAATACCAGAAATCTGATCGGCGGTACGCTGGAGGAGATCCATGCCGGCAATGAAGCTGTGGATCATGCATCCCAGACCTTAAGCACTATCGTGGATGGTGTCCGCAAGATCGCACAGGATTCCGAGGAACTGACCCAGATCGCAGCTACCCAGGCGGATGCCATGAATCAGGCGGAGAGCGGTGTGAACCAGATCTCCGAGATCGTACAGTCCAATTCGGCTGCAGCAGAAGAGCTGTCTGCTACCAGTGAGGAACTTTTGGCTCAGTCTGAGAATATGACCAATCTCGTAAAACAGTTCAAACTGATCGATGAAGAGAAGATTCAGGCGAGAAAAAAGGAGGTTAAGCATGCCGGTATTTGATTTCAGCAGTACACCGGAAAATGAAAAGAAACAGGATCCTATATGCACCTATACAACGTTTTCTTCTAATGAGGGATCAGCCTCTGCGGAGAAACCGATTTTGATTCTGGATAACAGCAGTGAAAAATGGAAACATCATGCCGTGGGTGTATTCGGTAATCAGAGCAAACGGACCAATTTTGAATTTAAAGAGGAAGGCAGCAGCTCTTATGCCGATATTTTGCAGATTGATGCCCGTTTTGTCAGTCTGATCCGCTGGCTTGGTGAGAACCACATTAACGTGCGTCTCTCCGGAGAAAACAGAAGTGACGGCTATGCGGTATACAAGATCCGTGAGACCGCATTCGGCGGCGGTACCAAGCTGTCGGCGGAGGATGGATTCTTACAATTCATGATGGAGAGGCTGTTTTTAAGCAGTGCTCCCGCGGAAGAAGAACAGGGCGAGGACGAAGGGGAAGACGGCGATGATATGAAGCTTACCAGTCTTCAGAGTATCTCCGATTTCATGACCTGTGCCGGAAAGACCATGCCGGAAAATATCCGCCTGTGGGCGAGAAGAAACCTGGCAGTGGCAAGATCCCACGAGGTATCTCCCGAGGAGAGAAGGCATGCCCAGAGAGCGTTGTCCATCATGATGAACATTCAGTGGAAGGGCAATTATTTTGAGGCTATTGATCCCGTGGAAGCCAGACGGATCCTGGATGAGGAATTGTACGGCATGGAGAGGGTCAAACAGCGTATCATGGAGACCATTATCCAGATCAACCGTACCCACACTTTACCGGCCTATGGTCTGCTTCTGGTGGGACCGGCGGGAACCGGTAAATCCCAGATTGCTTATGCGGTGGCAAGGATTTTAAAGCTTCCCTGGACTACACTGGATATGAGTTCCATCAACGATCCGGAGCAGCTGACCGGAAGCTCCAGAATCTACGCCAATGCCAAACCAGGTATCATCATGGAAGCTTTTTCCATGGCTGGCGAATCCAATCTGGTATTTATCATCAACGAGCTGGACAAAGCAGCCAGCGGCAAAGGTAACGGCAATCCGGCGGATGTACTGCTTACCTTGCTGGATAATCTGGGATTCACGGACAACTATATGGAATGTACTGTGCCCACATTCGGTGTTTATCCGATTGCCACGGCTAACGATAAGGATCAGATCAGTGCCCCGTTAATGTCACGTTTTGCAGTGATCGATATTCCGGATTATACCCCGGAGGAGAAGAAGATCATTTTCTCCAGATTCGCATTGCCAAAGGTACTGAAACGCATCGGACTGCAGGCAAACGAGTGCACTATCACTGAAGAGGGACTGGAGGCCGTGGTGGAGATCTATTCCAACACCAGCGGTATCCGTGACCTCGAGCAGGCGGCGGAGCATCTGGCAGCCAACGCGCTGTATCAGATTGAAGTGGACGGACTAACAGAAGTCGTATTTGACGCGGAAAAAGTGAAGAAATTATTTCTGTAAGTAAGAGAAGCAGGTAGTCGCAGGACGCGGTTGCCTGCTTTTTGTGCAAAGTCGAGGGCTTTTGCCCCAGACATCATTATATAAAAGCGGCTAGAGGAGAGGGAACATGACAAAGAAAGTATTAGTGATCACGGATGCACAGAACGAATTCATCACAGGAGCACTGGGCAACAAGGAGTGCGAGGCAGCAGTAAAAAATATCGTTGCCGCAGCCGAAAGAGGGGAATACTATAAAGTGATCATCACCAAGGATACCCATACGGCAGATTATCTGGACACCCAGGAAGGAAAAAGACTGCCTGTGCTGCATGGACAGGAGGGCACAGAAGGGTATAAGATTCATTCGGATATTGTAAAGGCGGTACAGGAACATTATGCACCGGAAAATGTGATCACGGTGAAAAAGCCGACCTTTGGCAGTCCGGAATTCGGAAAGCTATTGAAAACCATCTGGGCAGAGGTGACGGCTGCAGGAGAGGCAGCAGAGGGTGAATATCCCATGGAAGTGGATTTTACCGGGTTCTGCACCGGAATCTGTGTGTTAAGCAATGTGGTAATGGCAAAGGCATTTGTACCGGAAGCAAGAGTGTGTGTTATCGAGAACGCCTGTGCCTGTGTGACCCCGCAGACCCACCGGACTGCTATTGCTGCCATGGGACCGATCCAGGTGGATGTCATTTAGAGAACATATCCTATTTACACAGCTGTGAAGCTAAGAGAGAAAGAGGAAAAATCATGATATTACCACAGATCATCAACAGTTTACTGGAAAACGATATGTATAAGTTCTCCATGGGACAGTGCATTTACCACCAGTTCAGCGCTTATAAGACTACCTGGACATTTAAATGTAGGAATACAGATGTATTTTTTACAACGGAGATGGTGGAAGAGATCAAGGCGCAGATCCGGGCGTATTGTGACTTACGTTTTACGGAGGAAGAATTGAATTATCTGGAAAATGTAAAATGGATCAAAGGTTCCTATGTGGATTTCCTGCGCCTGTGGCAGCCCAGATATGAAGATTTCGAGATCGGAACAGATGCAGCCTGCGGTCTGACCATCGAGACGAAAGGCTCCTGGTTAAACACTTCCATGTATGAGATACCGACGCTGGCTATCGTTAACGAAGTATTTTTCCGAATGAATTATGATTATGACAGGCTGTATGCTTCCTTCCGGGAGCGGCTGGTGGATAAGATTCAGAAACTTGTAGATGGGACCTATTGTCTTGGTAATTTCAGTGAATTTGGTCTGCGGCGCCGCCTGTCCGCGGAAGCACAGGAACTGGCGGTGCAGAAGCTGGTGGCACACAATAAGGACTATAAAGACTCTGCCTGCATCGGTACTTCCAATGTCTATCTGGCAAAAAAATGGAATGTGACACCGGTGGGAACCATGGCGCATGAATGGATCATGTGTACCGGGCAGGGCAATCACAAGCACAATCCGGCGTATTCCAACTGGTATGCCCTGGATGCCTGGGTGAAGGAGTATGGTGTATTAAACGGCATCGCCCTGACAGACACCATCACCACAGATTGTTTCCTGAAAGATTTTCAGCTGACCTATTCCACCCTGTTTTCCGGAGTGCGGCATGACAGCGGGGATCCCTTTGCCTGGGGCGAGAAGATGATCGCCCATTATGAGACCCTGGGGATCGATCCAAAGCGCAAGACCCTGTTGTTCAGTGACAGCCTGGATTTTGAACGGGCAGATAGGCTGCGAAAGACTTTCAAGGATCGTGTGACGGTGGCGTTCGGGATCGGCACTTATATCGCCAACGATACCTGTGAGGAGCCTTTAAATATCGTCATGAAGACGACAGCCTGCAACGGCATGGATGTGGCGAAGATTTCCGATACGCCCGGCAAGGAAATGTGCAAGAACGAGGAGTATGTGGATTACCTTACCAGGTGTATCCGGTGGAGACTGGAGCACGACAGATAGGAGCAGAAAGCGGCCCTTATCGCAGAATCAAATTTGAAATTTGATTTGCGATTCCTCCGACGGAAGGAAACGTCTGCGGAATGGAGATTAGGATGAGTCAGAGATGAAAAGAGCGAAAGAATATGGAATATGAACATATTGAGCATACTTTTGCACCGGTGTATGATGCAGATTCCAAGGTGCTGATCCTGGGGACACTGCCCTCGGTGAAATCCAGAGAAAATCATTTTTATTATGGGCATAAACAGAACCGTTTCTGGAAAGTTGTGGCGGATCTGTGCGGGGAACCGGTGCCGGAGACCATTGAAGAGAAAAAGGCGATGCTTCTTGCACATCATATAGCCATCTGGGATGTCATTCAGAGCTGTGACATTAAGGGCTCCAGCGACAGCAGTATCCGGAATGTGGAACCGACGGATATCCGACACATGCTTGCGGAATCGAAGATCACGGGAATCTATGCCAATGGGAATAAGGCGGGAGAACTGTACCGGAAGTACCAGCTGCCGCTTACAGGGAAGGAAGCCACGGTGCTGCCCTCCACCAGTCCTGCGAATGCGGCATGGTCCCTGCAAAAATTATGTGAAGCCTGGCAGAATACCATTGACATAACTAACAAAATTACATATGATAATATAAATGATACATGAAGTACCAAAAACATACGGGTAAAAGGGGATTATAACATAGAACAGGCCGCACGTCTTTTATGGATGTGCGGTCTGTGTTATAATAGGGAAATAGAGGATGTAAGACTTGTTCAGAGATATTTCACCTATGTCTGTCTGTGGATCAGTTTCAGCAGGGAAGCGACCAGACCATGGTGGACAAGACCATGGAATGCTATATGGGCGAGATTGAGAGGAATCTGGACTACAAGAGATGGGCATGCGGTGGATTTGAGGGAGTTCATGGAGATGAAGGAATGGTAAGAGGTGTTTTTTGTTGAAATTTGTGAAACAAAATGAGAAAATGATTTGAAGAGAAACAACTGAGAACTAAAATGGAGAGAGCAAAAGAATGCAGATTACTTTGTTTGATCATATTGCCGGAGCGTATTACGGTGATCTGAGAATGGATGATAGTATAGTAGAACAAATAGTGGAGCATACGGAGGAAACCTGGCAACCGGACCGGAGGGATGAGGAAAGAGGCAGCAATACCAGGCAGGGAAAAGTTGCAGAAGAGATTGTGGAACAGTTTTTTTTACAATTCCTTGAAGATAAAATAGCTATGAAATCCTATGATGACATCAGAAATGATGATTTTGAAAAGCATGCTCCGTTTGATTTCTTGATTTGGAAAAAAGGAACCGTAGATATTAAGCCTATTGTTGCATCCATACAAAGAGATATTAACAATACACCGAATAAATTTGTGCATTTGAGCGAACACACAAGACGACTGTGCAAGGATGCAAATGTAAAGATAGCAGAGGTGAAATCTACCCAGATAAGGGAGGATTTGAAGAGAAATTCAGGGTTTAGCGGTAATTATGAAGATGGCAAAGAAGTTCGAAAACTTATAAATGAGATAAAAAGCAAGGATGATATTTTCTGCTATCCATATTTTACAAGAAGTGTTTCTTCTAGAGATTATTCTATGGAAGATTACTGTCAGCTCGCAAAACAGCAGGAGAATTCTTTGAATCCTTTTACAGGGGAAAAATTAAGAAAAATGGTATTGGAGCTGGAGGTGATTCATCAGTGTTGTGATGTTTTTATACGCGTATATTTGGATCTGATGGCAAAAAGAGGATTTATCATAGGATGGCTTGGGAAAGAGCACCTGTTAGACTATGAGGTACGATTAAAAAGGATGCCGAAGCGTGGCAAATCTGAAAACGCCTTATACTTTACCAAAAAGTTATCGGAAGTAGAGGGAATAGACACTCTACCGGAACTTTTTGAAGATGGTTTGGAAGTGTATGCGAGTCCATATACAACAACAAATTTTTATCATTGCAAAACAGACTGTAAATATATTCGGAATGTGAAGTGGGAAGAACTTAAAGTATTTACATCGGAGGAACAGGCAAGACAAAATGGACGCTACACAAAAAGATGCCTGAACTGTTTTGATAACAGAGGAGATTATGATGGAGAAAGCTAGGATGAAATCCATAGACGGATTCAAGACAAATATTCAGAAAATAGAAGAATTGTTTCCTTCCTGTGTGAAAGAAGGAAGGAATGAATCAGGTGAAATAATCCGTGGGATAGATATGGAGGCTTTGTCACTACTTTTGGGAGATCATGTGCTTGGTGATGAAAAATATGAATTTACCTGGGTTGGAAAAAAAGAAGCTGTAATAGAGGCAAATACTCCTATCAGCAAAACACTGCGCCCTATCGTGGCAGATTCTTCTGAGTGGGATACCACACAGAATCTGTATATCGAAGGGGAGAATCTGGAGGTTCTTAAGGTACTGCAGGCAAGCTATTTAAATGCAGTAAAAGTAATCTATATTGATCCGCCTTATAATACCGGTAATGACTTCATTTATTTGGACAAATTCGATACAGATGCGGATGAGTATGAAAAAGAACTTGGGGCAGTAGATGATAGCGGAAACAGAATGTTTAGGAATTTGGATACTGGTGGAAGATTTCATTCGCTTTGGTGCAGTATGATTTATGAAAGATTACTGTTGGCTAGAAATTTGCTTATTTCAGATGGAGTTATTTTTATCAGTATTGATGATAATGAACAGGAAAATATGAAAAAGATATGTGATGAAATTTTTGGAGAACGAAATTTTATCAATTGTTTTATTTGGAATTGCTCTACTGCGGGCGGAATCCGACCCAAATTTGCCAGCAAGACTCATGAATATATTTATTGCTATGCAAAGGACAAGACGCAGGTTTCCACCTTCTATGCACCGTTATCCGGTGATGCAATCAAAACGTATCAGCAAAAGGACGAAAAGGGGCAGATATACAGAGACAAGGATTTTGTTTTCAAAAATAAGTCTTCAAATGAAAACCAAAAATATGAGATAGAATGTCCGGATGGTGAGAAGGTGCATCCAAAGGATGGTTACATTTACAGATATGTCAGGGAAAGATTTGAACAGGCATTGCAGGAGGGAATGGTTACATTTAAGAGAACTACTACGGGACCATTGTTGGACAGTAGTGGTAATCAGGCGCATTGGAACATTTATATCAAAAAATATCTTGGAAATGCTATGGGGGCACCGTCTACCTTGATTCCAAAGGAGCAGATGAGTATCTATAATGTGGGAACACAGTGTGTTCAGGATTTATTTGATGGGGTCAGAGTTTTTGAAAACGTAAAGCCAGTAAATGTGATTCAGTACTTTATCAACATGATTGCGCAGGATGGAGATACGGTTATGGACTTTTTCTCAGGTTCAGCAACAACAGCACAGGCTGTAATGCAGACTGAGATTGATAAGAATATTCATCTCAAATATATTTTGGTGCAGGTTCCTGACAAATGTGAGGAAACAAGTGAAGCATTTAAGGCAGGATATACCACTATATGCGAAATCGGAAAGGAAAGAATACGAAGAGCTTCTGAAAAAATAAAGGGGGATCATCCGGAGATACAGTATGACTTTGGGTTCCGCGTATTTGCACTGGATGATTCTAATATGAAGGATGTATATTACAGTCCTGTGGAATATTCGCAGGATCTGCTTGCTATGTTGGAAGAAAATGTAAAATCTGACAGAAATGATTTGGATCTTTTGTTTGGATGTCTGCTTGACTGGGGGCAGCCACTCTCATTGCCGTACAGTACGGAGTGCATAGATGGATACGCGGTGCATGATTATAATCATGGAGAATTGATGGCATGTTTTCAGAAGGATATTTCTGAGTCGGTGATCCGGGAAATTGCCCAAAAGAGACCCAAACGAGTGGTGCTCAGAGACAGCAGTTTTGCCGGAAGCCCAGCTAAAATAAATGTTGGTGAAATCTTCAAGTTATTATCACCGAATACAGAGATAAAAGTAATCTAGAGAGGAGAAGCTGATGAAGCTACAATTTAAACATCAGAAGTTCCAAGTGGATGCCGCAAAAGCTGTAGTAGATGTTTTTGCAGGACAGCCATACTTAACTTCTTCTTATAAGATGGATAGAGGTGTTGGGGATTACCAGATATCGATGATGAGTAATGGTGACTTTACAGGCTGGGGAAACCAGCCTGTAATACCGGAACTGGATGATCAGATGATTTTGGATCATATACGGACAATTCAAAGAGACAATCAGATTGCTCCTTCCGAAAAACTGGAAGGCAAATACAATCTGACCATCGAGATGGAGACCGGTGTCGGTAAGACCTACACATATATCAAAACGATGTATGAACTGAATAAGCACTATGGCTGGAGTAAATTTATTATTGTTGTTCCCAGTATTGCGATTCGGGAAGGAGTATATAAAACATTTCAGGTAACGCAGGAGCATTTCGCAGAGGAATATGGCAGAAAAATTAATTATTTTATTTATAATTCTTCCAAACTTACCGAAATTGACAGATTTGCATCGGACAACTCCATAAATGTTATGATTATCAATTCTCAGGCGTTCAATGCTAAAGGCAGGGATGCCAGAAGAATTCATATGAAGCTGGATGAATTCAGATCCAGAAGACCAATTGATATTATTGCAGCAACCCATCCGATTGTGGTTATTGATGAACCACAATCCGTAGAGGGAAAACAGACGAAAAAGAACTTGAAAGAGTTTCACCCACTGATGATGCTTCGCTATTCTGCTACGCATAAAAAGGATAGTATTTATAACATGGTCTACCGATTGGATGCGATGGAAGCGTACAATAAAAAGTTGGTGAAGAAAATTGCAGTAAAGGGAATTCAGGAGACAGGTACGAACGCAACAGACAGTTATGTTTACCTGGAGGGAATCAACCTGTCTGATACTGATCCTACTGCGACTATACAATTTCATGTAAAAGGAACCGCTGGCCTTAAAACAGTTTCTAAACGTGCCGGAATCGGTTTGAATTTGTACACTGCATCCGGTGAACTGGAGGAATATCATAACAATTTTATTGTAAAAAATATTGACGGAAGAGACGACTCCATTGAATTCCTTAATGGAATCAAACTATATGCCGGAGATGTAATTGGCAGAGTCAGTGAGGAACAGTTCAGGAGGATTCAGATTCGGGAAACTATTCTTTCACATATTGAAAGAGAACGACAGCTATTTTATAAAGGAATCAAAGTACTATCGCTCTTTTTTATTGATGAGGTAGATCATTACAGAAAATATGATGAGGCAGGTAGACCACAAAACGGTATCTTTGCGGATATGTTTGAGCAAGAGTATGTGGACGTTGTTAAAAATCTTCAACTGCGAGAAGGAGAAAGGGAATATGGGAGATATCTGCAGAGTATCCACGCAGAGAAAACCCATGCTGGCTATTTTTCTGTTGACAGAAAAGGACATATGGTCAACAGTAAGTTGGGACGTGTTGACGCAATATCGGATGATGCGGATGCATATGATCTGATTATGAAAAATAAGGAGCTTTTGTTGGAACGGGATCCTGGAAAATCTCCGGTGAGATTTATTTTTTCTCATTCTGCTTTGAAAGAGGGATGGGACAATCCGAATGTATTTCAGATATGCACATTAAAGCAGAGCAGCAGTGACATCCGCAAGAGACAGGAAGTAGGTCGAGGCATGCGCCTCTGCGTCAATGAAGATGGCGAACGAATGGACGAAAATGCACTGAGAGCAGATGTGCATAATGTTAATGTTCTGACAATTATTGCAAGTGAGAGTTACGATCAGTTTGCCAAGGGATTGCAGACCGAAATTGCCGAAGCTGTAAGCGACAGACCCAGACAGGTCACAGTAGATTTATTTGAAAATGCGCTAGTGCATGATAAAGACGGAAATGAGGAAATTGTAGATGCCTCGATGGCAAGAAGAATTATTTATTATATGACTAGATTAGGGTATCTGGATGAAAATGACCATTTGACAGAGATATTTTATAGAGATAAGGAGGATGGTAAGGTCAGTTTTGGAATAGCATTAGATTCATATCGAAGGGACTTTCTGAATATTTTAAATTGTATTTATGATGCGACCCGGATGCGACCCGAAAATGCCAGAAGATATGATGTTGAACTTCGATTGGATGCAGAGAAACTTGCCATGTTGGAATTTAAAAATTTGTGGGAACAGATTAATATCCGGACGGCCTATGCAGTGGATTTTGATACTGAGGAACTGGTACGGAAAGCAATTGCCGCGCTAAATTTGAAACTACATGTTCCAAAAATCTTCTTCAGACTGGAGTATGGAGTAATGACAGAGATTCGGTCAAAGGAAGAACTGATTGAGGGAACCGCATTTAAAAAGAAGGAGTCGGAAAGCTATGACGAACATCCGATGCCCGTCAATACCAGTGTAAAGTATGACCTCATTGGTAAGCTAGTTGATGAAACAGAACTTACCAGAAAAACGATCATTCATATTCTGACAGGAATGAAGGAAACCGTATTTAAACAGTTTCAAGATAATCCGGAGGAATTTATTATTCAGGCAGCGGAAATTATTAATGATGAAAAGGCAGCCGTGATTATAGAGCATATCACATATCATATTTTAGATGACAAGTATGACACAGAGATTTTGGAAAATGCGGTAATAAAAGGAAAACTTGATGTTAATGCAATGAAGACAGAAAAGCATGTATACGATCATGTGGTATATGATTCTGAAAATGAACGAAGATTTGTCGAGGAATTGGAAGCATCACAGGAAGTTGCGGTATATGTAAAACTTCCGAGAAGGTTTTACATTTCAACGCCTGTTGGAAATTATACACCGGACTGGGCAATTGCATTTAAGAAAGGAACCGTAAAACACATTTATTTTGTCGCTGAGACAAAAGGTTCCGCAGACACCGGAGGACTTCGCGGAATCGAGCAGGCGAAGATTAACTGTGCAAAGGAGCATTTTAAAGCCATCAGTGGTGAGAATGTAACATACGATGTGGTGGATAATTATCAGAAATTACTGGAGATGGCCCGGGGATGAAGAGGAAGGGAAGGGAATACATTGATTCAATTAGGTAAAATAAAAGAAATCACAGATCTGAGAAGTGAATTTGGATGACCGGAATGACTGGTCACAACAGTTTGAGTATATTATGGATGCCTGCATGAAAATGAAGGAGGCGTTTAAAAAATATTTATAATATTTTTAGATAACAGATAAGGATCGTGCAGAATGCATGATCCTTTCTGCGCTTTATTATAATAATTTAGAGAAGCTTCTAGATGAAATAAAATCCAAATATTTGTCCCAAATACATTGACATTGTCCCACTGATTGATATAATAATATTGAAGTATATGAGCATCCGATTGAGAGGAATAAAACAATGAAAAAGCAAAGTATTATGAACTTGGTTAGATATCATGTTGAAAAGAATGAGGAGGCTTTTATATCTGAAGTTGCAGAGATAGCAAAAGAGTTTGATCAGAGCGGGGATTCTGCAATGGCAAACTATCTCATGGAGTTAGTGTCCAACGCAAATTATTATGTGCCGCAGAGTTCATACAAGAATCTACACTATTTAACAAAAGTCGATTATACAAATACATCTTTATTGTTACCGGAGATTATCGAAGAAGATATCTTGGGAATAACCAGAGCAATTAGTCAAAAAGCAGATTTAACTAAATTCTTGTTTTTTGGAGCCCCGGGAACAGGTAAGACGGAATCCGCATATCAAATAGCACGTATTTTAGGAAGAGATCTTTTGAGAGTCGACTTTGAACAGCTCATAGATAGCCGGCTTGGAGAAACAGCTAAAAATGTAGCAAATTTGTTTGATGAGATTAATCATCTTGCATTTGGAAAAATAATCATATTGATGGATGAGATTGATGCATTGGTGCTAGATCGGGTTAATGCCAATGACTTGAGGGAGATGGGAAGAGTTACTTCTGCCTTTATAAAGGAATTGGATAGATTAAATGAAAATGCCGTTATAATTGCTACTACTAATTTATTTAGCAACTTTGATAAGGCAATTGTCCGGAGATTTGATGCCACAGTATCTTTCGATAGATATTCAAAGGAAGACCTGATTGAAATAGCTGATGCAATTCTCTCTTCGACACTAAAAAAGAATGCTAACTCAAAACAGGATATGCGTCTCTTTAATAAAATTCTTAAGAACATGGAAAGTATACCTTTTCCAGGGGACTTAAAACAGATTATTAAAACTTCGGTAGCTTTTTCGAGTGAAGCAAATGAGTATGATTATTTGAGAAAGATATATTTTGCACTAAATGATAATAAGAAAATTGACATACAAAGACTTAACGATGAAGGGTATACAACAAGAGAAATAGAGATATTATCACGTATTCCAAAGAGCAGCGTATCACGGAAACTGAAGGAGAGTTAAAATGAATCCGTTACTTCAAGTAAAGCTTAGATTCACGGGAGAAAAGAATAATCAGAAGCCTGGAGCGAGAAACTTGCGTGCTAAAGCAGAAACTTCAACTGAAAAAATAGACGAACTTATTGATAGTTTACGGGCGGTTCTCAGATATTATAAAGATAATCCACGTATTACTAATGATGTGATGATTGACGTTTGGTATAACGACATTATTGCAAAGTCCAATCGCGTAAGGGAATTATTAAAACCAAATAAGCATTCTACAAATGACACCGTGGTAGGGGCCAGGTTTTCGGATGCACCTGAGGGAGAAGAAAACCATATTATTACGCACTATGTTGATGAAAAAACAATCCATAAAACTATAGAAGAGTTACAGATAGCCAAGGAATTTCTACTTAAAAGATTAGGTGGGAAAGCTACGCCTATGAACTTTACGGAACCTAACAGTAATATTGATTATGAAGGATTTTCGATTGGAAAAGGAAAACTTCGAGATCTGATTATAGATTGTTCTGTTGTAGAAAAGTTCGATGTTCCTCGTGTTACATCAATTCCTAATAGAGATAAATTTTTGATTACTTTTTACAAGTCTGAGTTGTCTTTATCACTTTTGCTTGAAAAACTGAGAGTAGATGATACTCAATTGCCATATACGGCATACGGAGACGATACTATTTCAGTCACAAGAGATTTGTTTGAAATCATAAACGACAAGATTCCATATATGATTTCCATGATTTCAACGGATATATCTTCAATTACATTAGAGGATATATCACCGAAAAGCAGGGAGGAGCATGATATTCCTGATCCGCAAAATGAGCCGGTGATTGGCGTTATAGATACATTTTTTGATGAAAGTGTGTATTTTAGTAAGTGGGTAGACAACAAAGATTACATAAGTGATTTAGAGAAATATCAGAATGATTTAAATTTAAGAGACCACGGAACGGAAGTCACTTCGATTATTGTTGATGGCCCCAGGATGAATCCGTGGCTTGATGATGGGTGCGGCAGATTTAGAGTTCGTCATTTTGGCGTATGCTCTAGCAGGATATCCACAATTCGACTTGTTAAAAAAATCAAGGATATCGTGAATGAAAATCCAGACATTCATGTTTGGAATCTATCATTAGGAACAGATGATGAGGTTTCAAAGAATTTTGTATCATTTGATGCTGCAGCTTTAGATGAAATACAGGCAAAAAAGAATGTTATTTTTGTGATTGCTGGAACAAATGATAACCGTGAAATACGGGAAGGACTTTTAAAAGTTGGAGCACCTGCGGATTCACTTAACTCTCTTGTAGTAAATTCTGTTAGGAGAGATGGGCAACCGGCAGGATACTCTAGAAAGGGAAATATTCTTTCTTTTTATAATAAGCCTGATGTCTCTTATTATGGCGGAGATTACGACGACAGAATTACTACATATACATCTTATGGCACAGAAGAAGTATACGGTACATCTTTTGCTGCGCCTTGGGTCAGCAGAAAAATGTGCTATTTGATAGATGTGATGGGTATGCCAAAGGAGGTTGCCAAGGCATTAATAATTGATTCTGCGGCTGCGTGGGATTATAAGGCTAAGTCGGAAAATAACAAGTCCATTATGGGATATGGAGTAGTACCGATTGATATCAGAAAGATAGTAGAAACTGAGAGCGACGAAATTCGATTCGTTGTTTATGGAACATCGGATTCTTACCGCACAGCTAACTATGCGATTCCGGTTCCGAAAGATGATGATAATAAGTACCCTTATATTGCAAGGGCAACACTATGTTATTTTCCGGAATGTTCTAGAACTCAGGGAGTGGATTATACAGATAGAGAGTTGTCTTTGAAGTTTGGCAGAATCATTGATGATAAAGGAAAAATCAGTGATATCAATGATAATGTACAGGATGATGCTGACAGTAGGATGGACGAGAGGCAGTCAAGAAAAGAATTTCGTAAATGGGACAATACAAAGTTCATATCTCGAATAGTTAAGAACAATAATAAACCAGTGAAATCATATGATGACCGTTTGTGGGGACTTTCTGTAACATCTAAGGAAAGACTTAGTACACAAATGAGGTCTCCGTTAAATTTCGGCATTGTTGTTACTTTAAAAGAAGTAAACGGTATTAACAGAATAGAGGATTTTGTTAAAGCTTGTATCCTGCGTGGTTGGATTGTTAATAGGATAGATGTTCAAAACCAGTTGGATATATATGCGTCTAGTCAGGAAGAGATACATTTTGAGTAGAATAGTAAACTGTAAATTATTTCTGATGTTATCCAATGGTGTGGAAGCTAAGGTTGGTATCTTGGGTAGTAAGTATGTATTTTTTCATAAGTGGAAGAAGCTATCCGAATAGAGGTGAAAAAGTAGATGTATTGTGTTTTTAAAGTGATTCCGTCAGGTTTCTTTAATAATTTAGCCAGTGGCAGTAATCAGAGAATTTATGCGGATTGTATCCAACTGATTTACAAAGAATATGAAAGAGACATATATTAAATGTGATGAAGCCGTGGCGAGAGCTGCGGCTTAAATTTTATGGAACCGCATAAAAGAGAATATTATGGAGGAACAGACGATGGAAGAGAATAGAATCACTGCAATCATCAAAGAAAAGACAGATGTAGTAAGAACTGCTTTTACAATGGCTGTGGACAATGATTTGCTTCGGAAAAATCCGTTTGATTTTGAACGTGCAAAGGTGTTGATAAATGACGCTGTAAAGCGTGACGCATTGACGGCAAAGCACCGGTTTGCGTATCTCTGAATTTAAGCCATTCCTTGGCTAGAAAAGTGCTCTACTACACACTTACTACACGTTTTTTAGAGAAATAGATCGGTATGATTATGTTAAATGTATAATTGACATTATGGCATATATACCATATAATATTCACAAAGGAGATTATATGACAGAATTTAAACTGATAGCATATGAAAATGATAACGGCGAAGTTCCAGTAGAGGAATTTCTTGATTCTGTTAATCCTACGATGCGAGCTAAAATATTTGGCTTGCTGGGTATATTACAAGAAAAGGGAAATATGCTTAGAGAACCTTACAGTAAACATCTGGATGATGGAATATTTGAATTGCGTTGTAAATTTGGAAGTGATATTACCAGAGTCTTATATTTTTTCTATTATGAGGGAAAAATAATACTGACGAATGGCTTTGTTAAAAAGACACAGAAAACTCCTAAAGAGGAGATTCAGATTGCAAAGGATAGAAGAAAAGATTTCATAGAAAGGGCGATGAAGGATGAGAACATTTGATGACATGCTTTCTAAGCAGCTAAAAGATGATGAGTTCAGAAAAGAATATGAAGCTATTCAGCCTGAGATGGATGTCATAAGAGCTATCGTGGATGCTCGTACTTCTCAGAATATGACACAGAAGGAGCTTGCAGAACGTACTGGTATTAATCAGGCAGATATCAGCAAGCTTGAGAATGGAACACGAAATCCTTCTGTTAATTTGCTTAAGAGATTAGCGGATGGTATGGGAATGGCGCTTAAGATTGAGTTTGTACCTAAACAGAAAGCGTGATTTTATGACCTCATTGGATACTTTTCATCTGCCACGGAACTCCAGTTTTACTATAATGCAGGGTTTGGCAAAGTGGGTCAGAGTACAGCATATTATGGCGGGAAAACGCATAAATACCACGGTTTAGGCTACTAAGGGTTGAACTGAAGAGTGAATAAAGGCAAATAAACAGCCACTTTTCGTTAGTAGTAATCTACTACGAAGGGTGGTTTTTTTTATGGGCTTTAGCCTGTTGAGTGCATCGGAGTTCTTTTATCTCCAAGATGAGAAAAGTTTTGGCGATAGTAACGTTTAATCATCGATATTCTTATTTTATTCTTTACTTTACCAACTAATCTTGCGGTGCAGTTTACGATATTGTCCAGGGGTTATACCAGTGTATCGCTTAAAAATAGAAATAAAATAACTTTGAGATGAAAAATTCAAGTAAGTACTGATTTCGCCCAGACTGTAGTCAGAATGTGCCAGCAAATTCTTTGCCTTTTCGATAAGAACTTTATGGATAAAAACAGTAAGCGGCTGTCCGGTTTCTTTATGGAACAGGGCAGACAGATATTTAGGTGTTAAATTAACTAAAGATGCCAGTTGATTTAAGGTTAAAGTTTTATTTTTTACATGATAGATATAATCAATGACGCGAGAAATAGCTGGTGAATAGTAGTTTTTTTGCGCCTTTTTTGCCTCAGCAACACGAAGTGTAAATTCAATAGCCATCTGTTCATTTAATTTCATTAAAGCGTCAACATCGGTACATTGTTCCATTTTTCGTATATATACATCACTTAAGGAAAAAGCAGTTTCCTCATTAAGTCCTCCTTCGATGGCATATCTGGTAACTAAAGTTGTATTAGCAATACTTGCATAAAAAAGTAATTTTAATTTGGAATTGGAAGAGGTCATCTTTCCGTAAACAGTTGTTGGGAGTGAATAATAGGTATTCTCCAATGCATGAATATCTCCGTTTGAAACACATTCGAGAATTGCCTTTTCCTGTGCATAAGATGTATGTATCCGTTCATTTTCTGCATTTTCCAACATTTCATGTGTGAGTGAAAAATTGATGTCTGACTTCATTTTATACATAGGTAATTCCTCCTGTCAAAAACACGATAAATTGACATAAAACACGATAAATCAATATAATTATATGGCGGAAATAGATAAAATGCAATTAAGAGATTAAAAGAGAGGAGATAGATGCTATGAAACGAAAAGAAGTAATTTTTTACTGGCAATGTTGTTAGTTGGAACTTCTGTCGGTGGTTTTGCATATCCAAGTAATTGTTATGCAGCAACAGAAAGTTCTTCGGAACAAAGTATTTATTCACTGGCCAACCATTATTTTAAAATCAAGTCTATCAGTAATGGGAAATACTTGCTTGGAAATAAAGCTGGATATGAAGCTGGATATGAAGCGCAGGCAGATACAGCCGATAGTGGAATGACATTCTACTTTAAAGCATCTGACTTGGGAGAATATATTCTTTTTGACCAGGATAGCAAGTATCTCACATATAACACTTTTAATGCAATTGTTCGAAATACGACATTGTCAGATAGGACACGATTTAAAGTAGAGCAGAGATGAATCACAATGGATAACAACTTCGACAGAATATTGGCATTAGATATGGACTTTGAAAGAGGGGATAAACCATGAACATTGATAAAATATGTGAACAGTTAACAATAGATGAAAAAATCCGGCTTTTAGGCGGTGTTGGTGACTGGCATACTTATGACTGTAATGGAAAAATCCCCTCTATTATGATGACAGACGGACCACATGGGATTCGAAAACTGGAGCAGGAAAAGGTTGGGGATATTGAAACCAGTAAGCCAGCAACCTGTTTTCCAACTGCAAGTGCAATAGCCTGCAGTTGGAATCCTGCTATTGTTAAAAAGATGGGTGAAGCGATTGCGAAAGAAGCAAAAAAAGAGCAGATATCCATTGTGCTAGGCTGCGGAATCAATATCAAGCGTTCTCCTTTATGCGGAAGAAATTTTGAATATTTCAGTGAAGATCCGTATTTGACAGGAAAGCTGGCAACGGGATACATCGAAGGTGTACAGAGTCTTGGAATAGGTACGAGCTTAAAGCATTATGCTGTTAATTCACAGGAAACAAGACGAATGACATCCAATAGCCAGATTGATGAAAGAACTCTTAGGGAAATATATCTGTCGGCTTTTGAAGAAGTTGTGAAAAAAGCAAAACCGACTTCTGTAATGGCTTCATACAACAGGATTAATGGCGAATTTGGAGCAAGAAATAAATACTTACTGACAGATGTTCTGAGAAAAGAATGGAAATATCAAGGTGGTGTGGTGTCGGATTGGGGAGCAGCAAATGATATTGTAAGCTGTATGAAAAATGGTCTGACACTGGAAATGCCAGATCCGAAAGGCTTCCACACAGATGTGTTAAAAGAAGCGTATAAGGATGGCCGGATTACGGATCAGGAACTGGATAACTGGACTAAGAATGTTCTGCAGAATTTTGTATCACTTCATAAAAATATAGAAGAAAATTATGAGGTAGATATGGAAGAACAGAATCAGGTGGCACGTAAACTAGAAAATGAAAGTGCAGTGCTTTTGAAAAATAATAGTGTTTTGCCAATTGGAAAAGAGAAGAAGGTAATCATTATTGGAGAGCTTGCCAGGCAGATGCGATTTCAGGGAGGTGGGAGCAGTCATATCCAGCCGACGAAGATGACAAATGCGATTGAAGCAATACGTGAAAAAGGATATCAGGTAACTTATATACAGGGATATCAGAATGAAAAGGAAGAATTAGGAGAAAAGCAACTACAGGATACGATAGAAAAACTGAAACAGGAATATAGAAAAAAGGATTGTGTGATTCTATATTTTATCGGTCTTACAGAATCTTACGAAGGAGAAGGATACGACAGGAAAAATCTTAAAATCCCTCAAAATCAGGAAGAGCTGTTGGCTGAAATTGCAGAAACTGTCGGAAAAGATCATATTGCAGCAATTAGTTTCGGTGGTGCGCCTATGGATTTTAGTTTTGAAAAGAATGTAGGAGCAATTCTTCACATGTACCTCGGAGGACAGGCTGTAGGGGAATCTGTTGCTGACTTAATCAGTGGAGAGGTGAATCCATCCGGTAAATTGGCAGAGACAATTCCGTTTTCAGAAAAAGATACTCCGGCATGGAGATATTTTGCACCTCCGAATGATGATGTAGAATACAGGGAAAGCATTTTTGTAGGTTATCGTTACTATGAGACATTCCATGTTCCGGTAAAATATCCGTTTGGTTATGGACTTTCCTATACTTCTTTTTCCTATTCGGAATTGAATGTACCGGAAGTATATAGTGGTGGAAAGATACAAATTCGTTTTAAAATTAAAAATATCGGAAAAGTGAGTGGAGCAGAAATAGCACAGTTATATATCTGCCCGATTGAATCAGATGTTATCAGAAGCCATATAGAACTAAAGGGATTTCAAAAAATATATCTGCATCCGGGAGAAGAAAAAGAAGTTATACTAGAGCTGGATGAAAGAAGTTTTTCCGTCTATGATGTAGAGAAAAAAGCCTTTTCCATGTTAAGCGGCAAATATCAGATCTGTATCGGAGCATCGGTACATGATTTGCAATTAAAGGCGAATATGGAAGTAGTAGGAAATAGTTATTTTAGAAATGAAAGAGAACTGTTTCCGGATTATTTTAGAGAGCAGCCACATGGAATGGAAATCAGTGCAGAACAATTTTATCAGCTATTAGGCGGTGAACCGAAACATGACAAAGAAAAAAAGCGTGGAGAGTATACGGTTTACGATTCCTATCAGGATGTGGTAAATGTCTCAATGTTTGGAAAATTTGTTCGTGGAGTCGTACATATCGGACTTAAGATTATACTTCGGGGAAAATCAGAGCGGGACCCGGCCTTTAAAATGGTAAAAATGGGAGTCGAAGAAGGAAATCTGGAAGGACTGATTGCAACCAGTGGTGGAATTGCAACTCCGAAGTTAATCGATATGTTAGTTTACAATGCAAATAAAAAATATTTGCAGGCTTTTAAAAGACTGCTGAAGAAATAGAGAGAGGGGAGTCGTATATGGAAAACAATAAATTGGATAAACGCACAAAATGGAGCTATTGTATAGGAGCAACCGGAAGAGATATGGCGTATGCACTCGTCTCTATGTTTCTTCTTACATATATTCAATATACGATGAAACTGACAGTTGCCCAATATGCAGTAATATCAGCAATTATGGTAGTGTGTCTGCTGTGGGATGCCATTAATGATCCAATGATGGGAATTATTATTGAAAATTCGCATTTGAAAGCCGGAAAATTTAAACCTTGGATTTTTATAGGAGTAATTTTAAACAGCCTGATAATTATCTGCTTGTTTACAGTAAGGCCGGAAGGATGGGGATTTGTTGCATTTTTTGGAGTGGGATATCTTTTATGGGGAATGACTTACACAATGAATGATATTGCCTATTGGGGAATGCTGCCGAGTCTTACATCAGATCCGGGAGAACGGAACTGGCTGGTAACCGTACAGGGAATTTTTATCTGTATCGGACAGTTTTCTGTTGCAGGTCTGCTCCCTGATATGGTAGCTGGAAATGCGATTATGGCATATCGGACGGCTGCGATTGTGATTGCTTTTTGTTTTATTGGTTTCCAGCTACTTACAATGTTTGGAGTAAAAGAGAGAAAACGACCGGAAAAGAAGAGAACACTGTCATTAAAAGATATGTTTCATATATTCCTGAGAAATGATCAGTTGATAGTGATTGGAATTGCATGTTTATTATTCCAAATCGGAAATGGTCTTCTGATTATGATTGGAATGAATTTCTTTTATTTTGAATTTGGATATTCTGTAGGTGGCAGCCTTGTATTTTGGTTTACAATTATGTATGGATTAGGAACGCTGATATCAGAGGCATCTTTTGCGTGGCTTTCCTCAAAATTCACACGAAATCAGATTATAACTGCAGCTACCATCATTACAGTCATTGGGTATATGCTTTTTATGAGTGTAGGCTACATTTTACCCAAAAGTGTTGTTTTACTGAATGTCATCGGTTTTCTAATCTTCTTTTCGCAGGGAGCATTCAATATGACGATGATTGTCATGTTAAATAATACCATAGAGTATGATGAAGTCCGGTTTCATGAACGACATGACAGTATTATCTCAGCAGTAAGATCTTTTGCAACAAAGCTGGCCAGTGCGGTTGATCAGGCGGTTGTTGCGTTAATACTGATTATAAGCAATATCTATGCATTCAGTCAGAAAATATCCGGATTAGAAATAAAAGCTGGTACAGGAGAACTTACTTCGGAAAATGTAATTGTACAGGCAGATAAATTTATCCAGACAGCAGATGCCGGACAAAGATTTATACTGCGTCTTGGAATTGTAGCTGTTCCGGTAATTTCTATAGGAGCTGCTTATATATTGATTAAACGGAAATATATCATTGACGAACGTAAGTATGAAGAACTGGTAGCGGAAATAAAAAGCACAAATAAAAAATACGCATCTGGGCCTTGAGGATGCAGAGGATGAATTGAAGCGGCTGGAGGACCTGCAGAATGCCAGAAAGGAACTGGAACGGACGCAAGGGGAGAAGCCGGTGTTGCAGAGGATGTTTAAGGCGATTTAATATGGTAGAACGATGACGCTCTGGCATAGGCTGGGGCGTTTTTATTATGGAAAAGTGGTAGAAATGACGATATAATAGATGTGTTTAATTTTATTGAAATGAGGGATTATATGTATGACATAGGATTTTATGATGAATATTTGTCACGTATGGGAAATTTAAAAAATAAGCTAGATTTGGCCACATCATACAAAATAGAATACTTAAAAACGCTTCTAAAAGATAATAAGGTTTACAAATTTATATCATTTAAAGAACATGGTGAGATGAAGTTAAAAACATTAAAAGAAGAGAAGATATGGTTTTCATTTTATAAGACACTAAATGATGACACTGAGTTCCAAATTAATTACAAAATAGAGGAAGTTGTTAGCAAAACGGGTTGCAGTAAAGATTACATAAAGTTAATCACTAATTATCTCACAGAGATGTATGACGTTTTTTCTCTTACATATTCATATGAAGATTATATGTGGAGAGAGTATGCAGCTGGAGGCAATGGTGTTTGCGTAGAATATAATGTTGGAGATTATGACTTTTTGTATCCGGTTGAGTATTGTGATAAAAGCGCAATTGATTTTACGCAGATGATTATTGAGGCAATAAAAAATGAGGGGATGGCATTATCCATTATTCCTTGGGTTGTTAAAAATTCATATAATTTGAATGCTAGACTCGACTCGACTCGGGAGAAAGAGGTAAGAATATTATATTGTCCGTATGATCTTGCAGAGTTTAACGGAGGACGTGTTGAATACAATATAAAGGAGCGAAGGGGGTATAAAGGAATTGCCAAACCACTTACAGAGTTCGGGATGACAACATCAAGAATAATTATAGGCAATAAATGTAATCAATATATGAGCAGTGAAATAATACGGTATGCGGATAAAAAACATATTTATTATGATTTTCAGAAAGACTAATTTTAGGAGGAAAAATATGATATCAAAAATTAAATGGAAAAATCATTCTGTGTTGGGAAATCTTGAACTAGATTTTACAAAGGATAATGGGAAAATATATAATACAATAATTTTAGCAGGAGAAAATGGTACTGGAAAAACTACAATTTTAGATACAATAAGTGAGTTTTTGAATTTGGGAGCTGTTACCCCGTTTGATTATATTGAGTATAAAATTGAAGATGATGATTTCAGAATATATTACGGAGATCAAGATAACCATAAATTAGGTTTTCATCAAAGAGAGTCACTAAAAACAGGAGAGAAAAAGGGGATTTATTCTAATAAAAATAATAATAGAGAAACCATTAATAATGATTTAGAAGATATTAGGCATTATGGCATATCATATTCAAAAGCACGTTCAGGTTTTAAGACAAATATAGTAAAGTCTTCTACAACAGAGCAAATTGATGATAATAAGTATAATGATGATGAAAGAGAGGATTTTACTAATATAAAACAGTTGCTAGTGGATTTGTCTTCACAAGATAATGCTGAATGGATGCGAATAACAAAAAATGGTGCCAATATTAATTTTGAAGAATTTAAGAAGCAAGTGTGGAGCATTCTACGGAGCAAAACCGGAACATTCTAATGACAAGTATCGCAGAACAATCTTAATGTGCCATAACAGGTTTAAGGCACGGGAATGATGATTATAAGGGATATAAGGAACTGGCAACACAGGAAGACTTCGATAGATTTTGATGGAAAACTAAGACTCCTAATGGTAAAATAGAAAAAAACTGTTAGGAGTTGATTGCTTGAAAGTTTCAAATACAAGACGAATAGCTGAGAAACTTATGCAGATAATGCAGATAAAAGAAGTATCATCTATGGTTAATGTGATTATTACAAATAACATTGCAGCAAATTCAATTGTTCCAGAGGATCCAGATGCACTAAGGAAAGAAGCTATAGTGATACAAAAGGAAATGCCGGAGTATTCTGTTGATAGAGTGATGATGTTGCTTATGATAGAAGCAATGGTTGGACCATACCTAGAGCCTCAACCAGAAGTAATGGAATTCTTTATGAAATGGATTGCAGCAGAGAGTAAAGTGTTTGATGTAGCAGAATTTAATAAAAATTCGTATATAAAAAACATTGATTTTGCTAATCAATCAAATGGCGATTATGAATTGAGATATCATGATTTGAGTCCTTATGAATTGGATATTTATAATATTCCAAAGCGAATTGATGAACTTTGCGTTGACATACCACGAGTAAGTTGCTTTACAGAAGAGTTTAAGTATCCAGTTATCTTCCAAAAAAGTATCAATAGCACTTGGATGTCGGTGTCGCCTAATGAAGTGTTTACAATGGAGAAACCAATAAAAAATGCAAAAGGAAAAGTACTTACTCTTGGATGTGGAATGGGATATTTTGCTTATATGGCATCCATAAAAGAAGATGTTGAGTCAATTACCATAATTGAATTGGAGCAGAGTGTAATTGATTTATTTGAAAAATGTATTTTGTCTCAGTTCGAAAACAAAGATAAAATTACGATTGTAAAAGCTGATGCAGTTGAGTATCTTCGCAATATTGAAGATGGAGTTTATGATTATTGTTTCGCTGATATATGGATTGGCATAGAAGACATTGCACCATATTTTGCTGTAAAAGAGATAGGACGAAATCTTCGAAAAACAAAAATCGAGTATTGGATAGAAGATTCATTTGCAATATTGTTATCAAGTAGTGTTTGGATTGAGATAATGAAAACATTTTCCGAAGCTAACAAAATGGAAATTCCTCCGTTAGATGAGAGTAAACTTACTTCATCAGATAAAAGAAAAGAAAATTATATTCACAGACTATTAAGTGATGTAGAAATATCTAAGCCGGAACACATAGATTATTACATGAAACCGCAAAATATTATTTCACTTATAGACAGAACAGATATTATATTTTAACTAATAAGCATCAATTCGCATATAGAGTTGGTGCTTTTTTCATGCTCGGAGAAATCCGGGCATTTTTTATGCCTAAATTTAGGAGAGAGGAGGAAACCTATGGCAAGCAGAATACAGGGTATTATCGTAGAGATTGGTGGAGATACAACCAAATTGCAGAATGCCCTTAAGGGTGTGAACGGACAGATTAAGTCTACCCAGTCACAGCTTAAGGATGTAAATAAACTGCTGAAACTGGATCCTGGTAATACGGAACTTTTAGCACAGAAACATAAGCTGCTTGCAGAGGCTGTCAGTGAAACCAAAGAAAAACTGGCAACATTAAAAACTGCAGCAGAACAGGCTAACACAGCACTTGCCAATGGAGAAATCTCCCAAGAACAGTACGATGCCCTTCAGAGAGAAATCGTAGAAACGGAACAGGACTTAAAAAATCTTGAAACACAGGCAAACCAGTCAGCAACCGCAGTTCAGAAGATAGCATCAGCCGGAGAAAAGTTAAAGACCACAGGAGATAACATTTCTTCTGCCGGACAGAAACTTTTACCCGTTACAGCCGGGGTTACTGCGCTAGGAACTGCATCAGTTACTACGGCAGCCAATTTTGAGTCTGCCATGTCACAGGTGCAGGCAACAATGGGAATTACAAAAGATTCCATGTCAACGGTTGACGGGCAATCTGTAAATACAATGAAAACGCTGTCCGAACTTGCAAAGAAGATGGGTTCTGAGACAGCGTTTTCTGCATCTGAATGTGCCGAGGCTCTTAATTATCTGGCTCTTGGAAAATGCAAGAAAAGAGATGGGACTTTCGGACAAGGACGATAAGCCTTTGAAACAGAATATGTTCAAGGTGGTTTGATAATAGAATATTGATATAGATTTGTGGCACTCAGGCTTATAGCTTGGGTGCCTTTTTGACTGGTAAAAATATGCCTTGGCTGATATAATATAACTTGAGGATTTTATAACCATTTTTGAACGATAAAGTATGAGAAATAATACTATGAGTTGTTATTGGCATTTGAGCGAGTCCTAGGTACCTTTGGATTTTAGAATATACAACGATGTGTTTGTTGATAGTAAAATTGCCGATAAAATTAGTATAGGCTTACATTATTTTATCTGCGAGATGAAATTGAAATTTAACAAATGTGAGGATGAACAAAATGTCATATGGTAAATCAATAGAATTATTTCTTGTAAATGGAAGTGCAGATAGTTTGATAACAGCAGAGTTATCAAACTGGAATGGCAAGGCAATAAAGATACCTAGGATTGAGGTAGCTTCATGTAACAGAGAAGATATCACACAAGCAGGTGTTTATTTCCTTTTTTGCAAGGAAGATGATGGCTCTGATTCAGTTTATATTGGAGAAGCTGAGAATGTAAAAGAAAGATTAGTTCAGCATCTTAGAGATTATCAGGCTGAAAAAGAAAAGTATTATTGGACAACTGCCGTAATATTCATTGGCAGAGATTTAAACAAAGCACTGATTCGATATCTTGAAAATCGTTTTGTTGAGATTGCAAGAGTATGCAAAAGGTATACCGTACTTACAAAGAATACATATAAGAATACGGTTATGAAGGAATCACAGATTGCTGTTATGGAAGAGTTTGTGGATAATGTAAAAACGCTTATCAGTGCTTTAGGATATAAGGTTCTTGAACCATTAAATAAGCCTGTAACTTTTGCTAACGATAGTAGAGGAAAAAAGAACTTGGAGGATTTGAATCTGCATTTGGAAAGAACTATCAAAGGATTGGGTAAAGTTGAAGCAGATGGAATACGCACTTCTGAGGGCTTTGTTGTGCTACAAGGTAGTCGCATTGCTGTGGAAGATGATGATACAATTCCAACAGTACTTAAAGAGCAGAGACGAAAGGTAAGTATTGTTGAGGGCGTTCTTCAAGAAGATGTTTTGTTTTCCAGTCCATCATATGCTGCTATGTTTGTGATTGGCAAGAGCGCAAATGGTTTGACAAGCTGGAAGGATGAAGATGGACATTCTCTTAAGGAAATAGAGAACAGCGAGACAAGAGAAGAAAATAAGTAAAAAACACATTAGGAAGGTTGATGAAATGGCAAAGATTGAGACTCTTACAGCGTATAAATGTAAATTTAGTTATCTTCAGAGAAATAATCCTTTACTTGAAAAACAGAGGGAAGCTATAAAAGAGGGAAAAGATCCGGAATATTCTTTTTCCGATTTTATTGATGTTTATCAAACATATACGAAAAATTTGGCAATTGGTGAGAATACAGATAGAGCAATTATTTTAGATGAAGATAAAATATCAGAAAAAGAAAAAAAGGGGTTAAAAATGTGGCATCTTGTTCCTAGTGCTGGAAAGCAAGGAAAACCTGTCACAGTAGTAAAAAGAAACTCTGGGAAAAAGTATGATTTTGGTTCTGATTCTGCAGCACTATATGAGCATCATGTTTTTATTTATGAGAGCCAAGATGGTCTATATGCTATTTTTCATAGACAAAATGGTTCTGGATGTAAGAGCGTGTTTTTAGAAACTGCTAATAAAGCTATCAAATCGGAAGGTTTGAAACTGGAAATGGAATTGATTATTCCAATGGCAGATGGGCTCAAGGATGCAACAGCAACAAAAATCACATTACAGTTTGTTAAGCATGATAAATCTTCTGATGTTGCGGACAATATAAAAGGATCAAAAAAGAAAAATATTATCCGAGATTTGGGACTAAATCTTGAGGCTAGTGAAAACAAAAAAATACTAGGTGTATTTAAGAATATGCAAGCAGGTAAAATAGATCAGGCGGAGGCGTTTGCTCAAATTAAAGCGGAGTTAAAGGATTCCGATGATTATAATGATGCGGAGATTAAACTTCGACTTGGAAATCGTTATAAAAAGGTAAAGTGGAATGAGTTTGAAAGTATTATGGGAGCTCATGATATATCAAATGCCCTTCATGAGGCCTGTAGGTTTTCACATGATTTTGTAGGAGAACTTACAAAATTGGCTGACGACTATTATAAGGATATAATAGAATCTGAGGAGGTGTAGTATGCCAAGTAAGATTATATTAATTGTGATGGCTATGGTAATTGTGTGTATGATGCTCTTTGGAAATAAGAAAGTAAGGATATTGTCAGTATTAATAAAACAATTACAAGTTTTCAAAAACGCAAAGACAGATAAGATATCGGTTTGGGATATTGTTTGTTTTATATTTTTCCCGATTGTTTTATCAGTCATTATTACGTTTGGATTCGGAAGTATAATTGACGATACACTAGCAGGGGTTTTGACAACAGTATTTGCATTTGTATTCACTGTATTATTTGGCTTTGCAGCTATTTTGGTTGGAAAACTTGATTGTGATAATGAAATTGAAAAACAGGTAGTCGGTGAAACATTTGTTTCTATTATGACATCAAATATTCTTTCCTTGATTGCATCTATTCTTTCGATAGCAATTATTATTACGGGTGACGAGAAAGCAAAACTAATTTTAACTATATGTGTATATATTTTTTCGTTCATGATAATTATGCTGTTATTAATGATATCAAAGAGAACATTCATAATTTATTGTGAGAACAAGAAATGATAAAAATAAGGTGTGTTGATTTCAGCACACCCTTTTGTTAAATAATGCACACCCCTATCCGTAGTCTGAACCCCCTTAACTGACTACGATTTGACTACTACACAAGGCATTGAATTGCTCCGTTTTGCATTATTTTGCAAAAAGTGTAGTTATAAACAAGAAAAAAGATGATGCCCGGAAAAGCCGATAAACCAACGCAAAACTCGGCATTACAGGGCATTTCAGAACAGGAGAATTTTATGATTAGAGTGCTTTTCATCTGCCACGGCAACATCTGTCGTTCCCCCATGGCAGAATTTGTTATGAAAAAATTGGTATCCGACGCGAATCTCGCTGATCACTTCCAGATTGCTTCCGCTGCCACCAGCACGGAGGAGATTTGGAATGGCATCGGGAACCCGGTCTATCCGCCGGCGAAGGCAGAGCTTGCCAGACACGGGATTTCCTGCGAGGGGAAGCGGGCCAGGCAGGTAACGAAGGCAGATTATGCGGAATATGATTATCTGATCGGTATGGACAGTGCAAATATCCGTAACATGCTACGGATGTTCGGCGGAGATCCGGATGGGAAAGTAGCCATGCTCTTATCCTATGCCGGTTCGGAGCGGGACATTTCGGATCCGTGGTACACGGGAGAGTTTGGGACGACCTACAATGATGTCCTGGAAGGCTGTACTGCATTTCTTCGATATTTACAACAAAACGGAAGAATCGACACGTAAGCTGACACTTCCAACATAGTACACATGACAGAAATGTCATACCTGAAAAATTCACAGAATCACCACATTTTTCTCACAATTCCTTCGCAGATGACCTTTATCATAAGAGGCAGATAAGGGGAAGTAAATATTCACAAGTTTTTTCAAGGAATGAATGGAACAGGAGGAATGAGAAGATGAGAAGATGGAATTTACCCCAGGTGAATACAAAAGTAATGTGCGCAGTGTTGACTGCTGCCATGATGATGACCGGATTTACAGCATGCGGAGGAACGACATCTGCGGGCACGGAGAGCGCAGCAAGTGAATCAGCAGAACAGAAGGAGACGATCGCGCCGGAGAGCACGACGGAACAGAGCACGGTGGAGCAAAGTACGGCAACAGAATCAGGTGAAGAGAAGGTGGAATCTTATCTCGGTCAGATCACTGCTATTGACGGCAATGTGATCTCCATTGCGCTGGCAGAGAAGCCGGAGGCCCCAGATGGTGAGGCACCCAGTGGTGAAAAGCCTGACGGTCAGGCTCTTGACGGCAACGGAGGCACTCCTAATGGAGAAGCACCTGCTGGTGAGGTACCCAGTGGGGAAAAGTCTGATGCTCAGGCACCGAACGGCGAAAAACCTACCGGAGAAGCCCCGGACGGTCAGAAACCTGAGAAAGATATGTTAGATGAGATGACATTAACCCTCAGCGGTGATACCATGACTATTACGGTCAATGATGATACGATCATCACGATTGACGGAGCGGATGCCACACTGGATGATCTACAGGTAGGCGACACCGTATCTTTCTTCCTGGATGGCGATATCGTGACCTCTTTAAGTGTAGGTATGCCGGAGCCGACCCAGCTGGGACAGTCTATGCAGGATCCGGAACAAAAGTAAGCTGCCGCATAAGCATGGTGCCCAGAAGCCCTGCCATTTCTTCCGGAGACTGGGGAGTGGTCTCTTTCAGCCAGGTCTCTACGACACCGACACAACCGGTAATGATGAAGGAACAGAGATATTCATAATTAGCATCGGATTGCGCACTTTCCAGAAAGCGGAGAGTGCGCTTTTTGATCTGGTCCTTCAGGCGGTTAACGAAGGTGAGATCTCCATGGGGACCGATCATGACTCTGGCGAGATCTCTGTGGCGGTCTAAGAAGCGGAAGAACTCTAACAGAAGACCGTCAGAGGACAATGTGGAAGTACCTACCGGTTCCTGCTCCATGATCTCATTGAACTCCCGGAACATTTCATCTTCCACTTTATGGAGCATATCGTAGATATCATCATAATGCAGATAGAAGGTTCCGCGATTGATATCTACCAGCTCTGTGAGTTCTTTGACGGAAATATCTTGAATATCGTGGTTTTCCATCATTTTGACTAATCCCTGCAGCAACAGGGCGCGGGTTTTGCGCACGCGGCGATCCATTTTTTCCATACGGCAATTCTCCATCCTTTCCGGGAAATGATCATAATATATAATACGTATCTAATGCAAATCTGAATTTTTTCTAAAACAATGAACACAAATCAATGCAATGTTCAAAAACAGACATATAAACACAATTTGTAGCTTGCTTTTTCTTTCTCATTATTATATTTTGCTTGTGTTAGAAAATCAACACGAGTTCATTAAATGACAGTAATACATTTTCTCATTTTTGTAGTAATGCTTTACAGACCAGGAAAAACATTTTAAACTAGAAACATACAAAACAGATACATAAAATAAGGGTACAAAAAGAGATACAGCAGGAGGAAACTATGGCAGCAGACAACACAGAAAAAGACAAAAAAGATAACTCCTTTATGATGAAGCTTGCCACGCTTATCGTAGATAAACGAAAAGGATTCTATCTGATCTTTATTGTTTTATGCATATTTTGCGTATTATCCATGAATAAGGTCAAAGTAAATAATGACCTGACCACATATCTGCCGGATACGACAGAGACCAGAAGGGGACTGGATCTGATGGATTCGGAGTTTACGACCTACGGTTCCGCCCGGATCCTGATCTGTAATGAGACTTTTGATGAGGCACAGAAGCTGGCGGATCAGGTGGAAAAAATGGATGGTGTCAGTATGCTGGATTTCGATGACACTGAGGACCATTATCATGACATGGAGGCTTTATTGTCTGTCACTTTTGATGAGGAAGCGGATACGGAAGCCACACAGCAGCATCTGACTGAGGTACTGGATGCCCTGTCTGATTATGATGTTTATTATTCTTCAGATATCGGTCAGGAAGAGCGTGATGCGGATGACCTGAATAATGATATGATCGTTATTCTGCTTCTGGCAGCTGTGGTTATCGTAGCCGTGCTGCTATTTACTTCCACAACTTACGCGGAGATCCCGGTATATCTGACCACATTTATCGTGGCAGCTATTTTAAATAAAGGAACGAACTACTGGTTCGGTACTATCAGCTTTGTGACGAACTCTATCGCAGTGGTGCTGCAGTTAGGTCTGGCAGTAGACTATGCCATCATTTTGGCACACCGTTTTATGGAGGAGCATGAGGACAAGGATGCCAGAGAGGCTGTAATAGTGGCTTTGAGTAAGGCAATCCCGGAGATTTCTTCCAGCTCCCTGACCACGATCTCAGGTATGGTAGCCATGATGTTCATGCAGTTCAGAATTGGTTACGATATGGGTATTATCCTGGCGAAATCCATTATTTTCAGTATGGTAGCGGTATTCTTCCTGATGCCGGGACTGCTGCTTACCTTTTCTAAGGCAATTGACAACACGCATCATAAGAGCTTCGTACCGAAGATCACGGCAGTGGGAAAATTCTGTGTGGCTACCCGTTACATTGTACCTCCGGTACTGATCGTGGGTGTTATTGCAGCATTTTTTCTGTCCAACAAGGCGAATTATGTATATGATGTAAATACACTGGAATCCAGCAGTATGAGCGAGAATAAATTCTCAGTCAGCATGGTCAATAAGGAATTTGACATGGTGAATCAGCTGGCGGTCATTGTGCCCAACGGTGATTATGAAAAAGAGGCACAGACCCTGAAGGCACTGGAAAAGTTAGATGTGGTGAAATCCGTTCAGGGACTTGGCAATATTGAAGCTATGGATGGTTACATGCTGACCGACAAACTGAATCCCAGACAATTTGCAGAGTTGATCGATCTGGATGTGGAAGTGGCGGATATGCTGTATTCGGCATATGCCCTGGATCAGAGTGATTACGGGGCTCTGGTCAGCGGTGTCAACGATTACGAAGTGCCTTTTATCGATATGTTCCTGTTCATTTATGATCAGAAAGAAAGCGGCAACATCACGCTGGATGATGATCTGGAGGAGACTTTATCGGACGCACATTCCAAGATCATGATTGCAAAGGATCAGTTGTTGGGAGAAGATAATTCTCGTTTCGTTCTGGAACTGAATGTACCTTATGAAGGAGAAGAGACCAGCGCTGCACTGGATCAGATACGCAATACCGTGGCGAAGTTCTATAATATAGATGATATCCTGTTAGTCGGAAATGCCACCAGTGATAAGGATCTGGGGGATTCCTTCGCAACAGATAATACGATCATCACTGTACTGACGGCATTGTTCGTTATGATCATCCTGTTGTTCACTTTCCAGTCTGCCGGCTTGCCGGTACTATTGGTAGTAACGATTCAGGGTAGTATCTGGATGAACTTCTCACTGCCATATCTGTTGAGTGAAAATGTATACTTCCTGGGATATCTGGTAGTATCCGCGATCCAGATGGGCGCGACGATCGACTACGCTATCGTTATCACCAGCCGTTATATGGATCTGAAGACGTACATGCCGATCAAAGAAGCTGCCATTGAGGCACTGAACCAGGCGTTCCCCACGATTGTTACCAGTGGTTCCATGCTGGTGGCTGCCGGATTCATTATCAGTTATGTATCTTCCAACGCAGCGGTAGCAGCGATCGGACTGGCGCTGGGACGTGGTACCCTGACATCTATTTTACTGGTGCTGCTGGCATTGCCCCAGACGCTGCTGATCGGAGATATCATTATTCAGAAGACGGCATTTACCTTAAAGCGTGATCTGGCGAAGCCGCTGCCTTCTGCCGGAAGGATCCGGATGAACGGTCATATCAAGGGTTATGTCAATGGTGTGCTGGAAGGTGATTTCATCGGTGTCATCGACGGTGAGATGGGAGCAGTGGTGCGCCCCAAGGATGTCGTGACCCTGGAGCAGGGGGATGAGTCAGGTACAAATCATACAGCAGAAAGCGAGGGAACAGAAGATGAACAGTAAGAGATTATTATGTTTCCTGCTGGGAGCAGCATTACTGCTGCAGACACCGGCAACCGCTTATGCGGAAGAGACGTTAACCTATGAACAATATAAGGGCGGCAGCGGTTATAGCAGCACCGCGCAGGAGCAGGATTATGCAATTGTAGAGATCAGCACGGAGGAGGATCTGCGCAGGCTTGCGGAGAAATGTGTGCTGGACAGCTGGTCCAGAGGTATCAAAGTAGTGCTGCGCAACGACATCGTTCTGAGTATGGAAAGTGAATTCAGTATCCCAACATTTGCGGGAATTTTTGATGGTAATAGTTTTACGATCTCCAATGTAAAGCTTACGGGGAATGGTTCTGCGGCAGGTCTTTTCCGTTATGTGCAGGAAGGCGCCAAAGTACGTAATCTCACGGTGAGCGGAGAAATATCTCCCTCAGGAAGCCAGAATCAGGTCGGCGGTATCGTCGGGGTGAATTACGGCAGCATTGAGAATTGTAAGTTTTCCGGTAATGTGATCGGTGATAATGAAGTCGGTGGCATTGCGGGTGTGAATGAAGAGACCGGCGAGATCCGCAGATGTGAATCCAATGCAAATGTTATTGGCAACCATTCTGCAGGCGGTATTGTCGGTAACAATCACGGAATCTTAAATAACTGCAGCAACAGTGGCAGCATCAATACCTACAGCACAGAAGTGACTTATGAACTGGATGATATTACCATGGACAATCTGGAGCAGATCAACAGTACTTCCAATGTGGCTGCTCATACGGATACCGGCGGTATCGCAGGCATCTCTGATGGTAAGATCTATTACTGCTCCAATTCAGGAGCCATTGGTTACCAGCATGTGGGTTACAACACCGGTGGTATCGTCGGCAGGCTGCATCAGGGTTATCTGCAGAATTGCACCAATACAGGTTTCGTACAGGGCAGAAAAGATGTCGGCGGCATCGTAGGCCAGATGGAGCCTTTTCTGGAGATCCAGTATCTTAGTGATAAACTGAAAGAACTGGACACAGAGACAGATAAGTTCCTGGATATGCTGGATGCGACACAGAAAGATTTCAGCAATTACAGCAGACAGGCATCTGCGCTGACCAAAAGTATCAGTACGAATCTGAAGGATGCCAATAGCGCGGGAAATTCCCTTACCGGAACCACGAATGACTTGTGGTATATTTATAATCAGGAACTGAACGGTGTCAGCAATGACCTGAAGGTTTTGAATAATGACCTGAACAAACAGGCAGAGAACGATAAAAATAACGGCAACAGACACGATATCACGCTGAGCGGCAATGATCTGAGCGGAGGTGATATTACGATCTCTGTACCGGATGATACAGAGAGTTATAAAACAGCTCTGAAAAAGTTTGGTGAAAATGCCACGAAGCATCTGGATAATATGGTTAGTGCATCCACGGACCGCAGTGGTGGTATTAAGAATAATCTGGATACACTGAAGCAGAGCCTGGATAAAGCCTTTGACCAGCTGGGTCAGTTGGGAGATGTATTACAGGCAGGGTCAGACAATACCAGCGCACATATGGATGAGCTGATGGATCAGGCGAGGGTATTGCGGAAACTGGTCAGCGAGATCCGCGATGATCTCTTCCGATACGAGGGGATTTCTGTGGAGGATACTTCGGATGAATCCGCCAGCAAGGGGGAAGTGAACCCCGGAGATCCTGATGCTGAGGCTGGTGAGGCAGAACCTGAGAGAACCGAAGAAGCATTATATGACACCTCCAGCTTCCAAAAAGGTAAAGTCACACTGTGTGTAAATCGTGGTACGGTAGAGGCGGATACCAATGTCGGCGGTATCGTCGGACAGGTGGCAACGGAATATGATTTTGACCCGGAGGATGACATTACCTTGACCGGAACGGAGAGCTTCGATGTGGAGCAGACCATCAAGGCAGTCGTAAGAGACAGTCGCAATTTCGGTGATATCACCGGTAAAAAAGATAACGTGGGAGGTATCGTCGGCAAGGCGGAATACGGAGCAATTATCTCCTGTGAATCCTATGCACCCATCGAAAGTACCGGAGGCAGTGATGTGGGTGGTATTGCCGGATCTGCCAGCTATGCGATCCGCAGCTGCTATAGCATGGGCAGGATCACCGGTAAAAATAATATCGGCGGTATCGCCGGAGAAGGCTGCGATATTTTTTACAGTTATGCATACAATGATCTGGATATGTCCGGAGAAAATCAGGGCAGCATTGCAGGTAAAGTTAGTGATGACGGCAGCCTGTACGGCAATTATTATGTAGAAGGCGGTGTCGGCGGTGTAGACGGCATCGGTTACCAGGGCGGAGCAACACCGTTGTCCTATCAGGAACTTTGCGCAAAGGATGGAGTTCCGGAAGCTTTTTCGCAGTTTACGATTACTTTCCTGGCAGATGGCGAGGAAGTGGCTTCCTATAAATGTAATTATGGAGACCATCTGTCTGCAGATCAGATTCCGGAAGTACCGGAGAAGGAAGGCTATTACGGTGTATGGCCGGATTATGATTTTAGTTACATTACCGGCAATCGCGTACTGGAAGCGGAGTATCAGGAGTGGATCGCATCCATTGCTTCCGCAGAGAAAAATGATGCCAACAAACCTCTGGTCATGGCAGAGGGTAACTTCTATCCGAATGCTGCATTGCATCTGCAGATAGAGGGTGACACATACAAGGTCTCCATGACCAACTCCATGAAAGAAGACGCACCGGACTATACCGGAGAAGCAAGCTTACGTGTCTACTGTGAGGATGCCGACAATACTGTAGTTTGGGTAGACCAGGATGGCGAATACCAAGAAGTGGAATCTACGGTGATCGGCAGCTACAGACAGTTCACCATGGAGGTACCCGGCAGCTTCCGCATCGCGGAGGCAGAAGGCAGCCATACCCGGATGATCGTAATTGGCATCATCGGAGTAGCTGTGGGAATACTGCTGATTGTATTACTTGTGAAAAAGATGGCAAAACGCAGGAAAAAGCGTAGACAGGAAAAGCGTGACAAAAAAAACCAAAAAGCTTCAGGCAGTGCAGACAGTGATCGGACAGAGGATAACGCCGCAGAAAATACAGAAACAGCGGAGCACGCCGGGCAGATGGATGATACAGAGGGACAGTTATGATCCAGGCAGTTATTTTTGATATGGATGGTACGTTGATCGATACCGAAAAATATTACCGTATTTTCTGGCCGAAGGCAGTGGAGGCTTACGGCTATACGATGACGGATGAGCAGGCACTGACGATGCGCAGTCTTGGAAGGCCTTTTGCCCCCAGACAGCTTAAGGACTGGTACGGCGAGGAATTTGATTATTATGCCGTGCGGAATAAACGAAAAGAATTGATGGAGGAAGCACTGGACCGGGATGGCATCAAATGCAAGCCCGGTGCTGTGGAACTTCTGAAAGATCTAAAAAAGAGACACATTACCACAGCTGTTGCCACGGCAACGGATCTGGAGCGGACCGAAAAATATCTGACGCTTACAGGAATCAGATCTTACTTTGAAAAATTGATCTGTGCTACCATGGTAGAGGAAGGTAAGCCGTCTCCGGACATTTATCTCTACGCTTGCAAACAATTGGGGTTGTCACCCAAGCAATGCGTGGCGGTGGAGGATTCTCCTAACGGTGTCTTAAGTGCTTACCGTGCAGGCTGCAGGGTCGTCATGGTGCCGGATCAGACGCAGCCGGATGCGGAACTCAAAAAATGTTTATATGCCTGCGTCCCGTCCCTGACAGAGATCAGCCACCTCGTTTAGAGGTGGCTTTTTTGCATGTATCCGCGTATGCACTTGATTTTTATATATTACTGTGTTATTATTTTAACGATTAGAGTCACCGGCACAGATATGAACAAAAATAGCTGCAAAGCAGCGGAGAGTACGATTTATCGCACGATTTTGCGAATGGCTGTGGCTGCTGGAAGCCTTGAGAAGGGGCAGAAAGGATATGGAAGAAAATGAATTTTGATGACATCGTAGCAAAAGTAAAAGAATGTGGGAAGAAGACTGTTGCAGTCTCCGTAGCACAGGACAGTGCGGTACTGGAAGCTGTACATGAAGCCAAGAGACTGGGCATTGCAGATGCAATCCTGGTAGGTGATGAGGCGAAGATTCGTGAGATCGCAGCCGGACTGAATATGGATCTCTCCGATTATGAGATCATCAATGAGCCGGATATGATCGAAGCCTCCCTGAAAGCTGTAAAGCTGGCACATGACGGCCGTGCAGATATGTATATGAAGGGTCTGATCGACTCCAAGAACTTCTTAAAGAGTGTACTGAACAAAGAAGTAGGTCTTCGTACCGGTGGAACCCTGTCTCATGTATGCGTATTTGAGATCCCCGGCATTGACAGACTTCTGTTCCTGACCGATGTTGCATTCATGACCTATCCTACACTGGAGGAGAAGGTTCAGATCATCAAGAACACCATTCCGGTATGTAATGCCTGTGGCGTTGCAGAGCCCAAGGTAGCACCTTTAGCAGCAGTTGAGGTTGTAAATCCCAAGATGCCCGTTACCGTAGATGCGGCAGAACTGACTAAGATGTGCGAAGAAGGACAGATCCCCGGCTGTATCGTAGACGGCCCGCTGTCTCTTGACCTGGCGATCGATCCCCAGGCAGCCAAGCATAAGGGCGCAACCGACCGTAAGATCCAGGGTGATGCTGATGTATTGCTGTTCCCGGATATCCATGCCGGCAACCTGGTATACAAGGCAATCGTACATATGGTAAAAGTAAAGAACGGATGCATCCTGACCGGTACCAAGGTGCCGGTTGTCCTGACCAGCCGTTCCGATACCTTCGAGACTAAGGTATACTCCCTGGCACTGGCAGCAGTTGTAGCAGAAGAGATGAAAAAGAATCAGAAATAAGCTATGGATATCGTGATAGAAGCCGCGGTGGAAGCTGCGGGTGAACTGCTGTCGGCAGGCATAGATGCTGTAGTGGACAAAGCGGTAAAGCATAAGAGCGAATATAAGAGTGAATATAGGAGGAAACACACAATGGCAATTAAGAGTCTGATCATCAACCCCGGTTCCACCTCCACCAAGATCGGTGTATTTGAGGATGAGAACTTATTATTTGAAGAAACCCTGAGACATTCTACCGAAGAGATCTCCAAATACGATACTATTTTCGAACAGAAGGATTTCCGTAAGAAGATCATTACCGATCTGCTGGCAGAAAAAAACTGCGCTCTGAAGAGCTTCAACGTGATCGTAGGACGTGGAGGTCTGTTAAAGCCCATCCCCAGTGGTACCTATGCGGTAACCGATGATCTGCTGGAGGATTTAAAAGTAGGTGTGCAGGGTCAGCATGCTTCTAATTTAGGCGGTATTCTGGCAAGAGAGATCGGTGATGAGATCGGCGTTCCCTCTTACATCGTAGACCCCGTTGTAGTAGATGAGCTGATGCCCATCGCAAGATATTCCGGTCTGGAAGAGATCCCCAGAGGAAGTATCTTCCATGCCCTGAACCAGAAGGCAGTTGCCAAGAGATATGCAAAAGAGGCCGGCAAGCCTTATGAGTCCTTACGTCTGGTAGTTGTGCACATGGGCGGCGGTGTATCCGTAGGCGCACATGAGGACGGCAAGGTTGTAGATGTCTTCAGTGCATTTGACGGTGATGGTGCATTTTCTCCGGAGCGTGCAGGCGGTGTACCTTGTGCAGCACTGGTAAAAATGTGCTTCTCCGGAAAATATACCGAGAAGGAGATCAGTGCAAAGCTGATCGGCAAGGGCGGCCTGAATTCTTACCTGGGTACCAACGATATGCGTGAAGTTACCAAGCGTGCCAATGAAGGCGATGCCAAGGCAGCGGAGGTGAAGCAGGCATTCCTGTTACAGGTAGCCAAGGACATCGGTGCTATGGCTTGTGTGCTGAACGGCAAGGTAGACCAGATCGTTATCACCGGTGGTATTGCTTATGGTGAGGACGTAGTGGCTAAGCTGAAAGAGAGATGCGGCTGGATCGCTCCTGTGACCGTATATCCCGGTGAGGACGAGCTGTTAGCTCTGGCTCAGGGAGCTCTGCGTGTCATGAACGGGGAAGAACAGGTAAAACAATACTAATAGGATTCAAAAAACCTCCCGGTGGAATGTGATTCCATCGGGAGGTTTTTGCTTTGGGGAATAGGATTTCTGTCAATGCTATCGTTTTAACTAAAAATCAGCTTTGACAGAATCCCCAGTACCAACATGTGCACCGGATAAAAGGCATAGCAGGCAATCTGGATCTTACGGCTATGCGCGCCCTGACGTCCATGGTAGCACCACAGAAGCGGCAGACACAACAGCGCCAAGCCCTGTTCTGAAATCTCGAAGGCATGACCGAAAAGCTGCAACGGAATCTGCATTCCTGCCAACAGCATGACATTGATCCAGTAGAGTCCGGCAAACTGTCCGGCAAGCTGCCACCATTTTTTCCCATGGAAGAGATAGAATACGATAACAGTCAGAACGCCTTCCCCGTAATAGTCGAACATGAGGAGGGTTGCCAGCACGTAGCCCACTGCAGATAGCAGCAGGATCGACGGAATCCACAGCCAGACCGGCCATTTTTTCCGTAGGGTATCAATTGCCCAGATACACAGGAAGCCTGTGAGCAGTGTCCAGATCACGTTCTGATGAAATGGGTAGAATAACAGCCCGCTGTACATCAGATTGATGGGAAGCTCAGACAGAATGGCCAGAAGAAGCAGGCGTCCGCAATACTTTTTCTTATCGTGGGTATGGAAGAAGCCTTCCACCAGGAAAAAGGCGAACATGGGGAACGCCAGTCTGCCGATGCCGGTCAGCCACCAGGCATCTCCGGCGAGGGTAGCCCACAGGTGATCACAGAACATGAACGCCATAGCGAGGATATGCAGCGTCAGAGCACTGAGATCCGGTGGGAAAATAGAACAATGTAATCCTTTGTTTTGCAAAATAAAACTCCTTTCAAAATTCCTTACGGAAGGATATAGTTGCATTATATCTTGTTTATGCGATATAGTAAAGATGATCATAATTCGGCATATAAATCTATAAACAGGAAAGGACAGGAACGAAACAATGTATACAGACGGACAGATCTATATGGGACTGGCAGATGGCCGGCGTGTGAATATGCAGCTAAATATGAGTAACCGTCATGGACTGATCGCGGGAGCCAGCGGCACCGGCAAGACCATTACTATGAAAGCTATGGCGGAATCATTTTCGGACGCGGGAGTTCCGGTATTTTTATGTGATGTCAAGGGAGATGTCTCCGGCATTGCCACGGCGGGTGTGGCTTCGGAGTCCATGGACAAGAGAATTAATAAATTCGGTATCCGTGACAGCTTTTCCTATAAGGCTTATCCGGTCTGTTTCTGGGATATCTATCAGGAGGGCGGACATCCCGTGAGAGCCACCATCTCCGATATGGGACCGGAGCTGTTATCCCGTATCCTGGGGCTCACCGCCGCGCAGGAAGGAGTACTAAATATTGTCTTCCGGATCGCGGATGACAAGGGACTTTTATTGATCGACTTAAAGGATCTGCGTATTTTGCTGAATTATGTGGCAGAACACAAGGATGACTATCTGACCACCTACGGAAGTATCTCCAAGCAGTCCGTGGGAGGTATTCTGCGGGCGTTACTGCCTCTGGAGAATCAGGGCGGAGACCTCTTTTTCGGAGAACCGGATCTGGATATTTATGACTGGATGCGTACGGATGTGTACGGCAAAGGTATCGTCAATGTGCTGAATTGTGTAAAGCTGGTGCAGAATCCTACGTTATATGCCAGCTTCCTGTTATGGATGATGTCGGAACTGTTCGAAAAGCTTCCCGAGGCGGGAGATCTGGAGAAGCCGAAGCTGGTATTTTTCTTCGATGAGGCACATCTACTGTTCGCCGATGCACCGAAAGTACTGGTGCAGAAGATCGAGCAGGTGGTGAAGCTGATCCGCTCCAAGGGTGTGGGTATCTATTTCGTGACCCAGAGCCCCAGTGATATCCCTGATTCCGTACTGGCGCAGTTAAGCAACCAGGTACAGCATGCCCTCCGGGCGTATACCCCTGCGGAGCAGAAGGCTGTCCGGGCGGCAGCACAGTCTCTGCGGGCCAACCCGGATTTTAAGGCAGAGGAAGTCATCATGGAGTTAGGTGTGGGAGAAGCGCTGACATCCTTCTTAGATGAGAACGGCGTGCCCGGTATCGCCCAGCGTACCTCCATCATCTGTCCTCAGAGCTTTATGGGACCGGTGGACGAGACGGAGCGCCGGAGCCTGATGGCGCGGGACGGCATGGGACGCTACGATGAAGCAGTGGACAATATTTCCGCCTACGAAGTACTGACAGACACCATAGAACACGAGGCAAAGGCACAACAGCTGGCAGCAGAGCGCGCCCAGCTGGAGAAGGACAAGGAAGCTTTGGCGAAGCAGCAGGCAAAGCTCCAGGAATCCGCTGTGAAGCAGAAACAGAAGGAGTGGGAAGCTGCCCAGAAAAAGAAGGAAAAGGCAGCGGAACGCCGACAGGCCCAGATTGAGCGTCAGCTCATCAACACCGGAGCCCAGGTCATCAAGAGAGGTATTCTGAGCACACTGTTTGGAAAATAATAGAAATAAAATCTTTGGATGTTTATTCTATACTACTATCAGCGGATGCAAAGATTGAGCGAAGCAGTGGAAACACTAGAATAACTGCAACCAGAGAAAACGCCCGCCATAGATCAGCCAAAGCACAGACAGAAGCGACAACAGGATACAGACGATGGTCTCTGCCAGCCTCCGGGGTCTCTTGCGAAGTAACGGCGGCAAAGCGATGGCGAGCAGAAGGCTCGGAATTCCATACCGGAAAAGCATAAGCCCGATGGCAAAGGCACCTAAAGCCAGGGTGAAGAGTGCTTCGTCTAAATTTACTTCGTTTTGTATAAAATAGAAAGCACCGGTAAAGAAGAGAAACGCAAGAAGGATTACAGTAAAAATACTGAGACAGAGGATGCGAAGCCATTTTGCAGCTCTGTCTTTTTTCTGCTGGCGGGCTTCGCAGATCACATCACTGAGGAGTGCATTGGTGTCCACAGAAGGCAGGACCATCCGCTCCCCGCGGCACAGTTCCTCGACCGATACCGATAATGCAGCCGCCAGATCATCCAGCAGAGCAATATCCGGGTAGGCATTCCCCGTTTCCCAGCGGGAGACTGCCTTGTTCGTGACATGCAATTGCTCCGCTAACTGCTGCTGCGTCAGTCCGAGAACTGCCCGCTGTTCCCTGATAAAAGTACCCATCTGTATTTTATCCATATATCCCTCCGTGATCTGATCTTTGACTCCAGTATAGAAAAAATGCTGGAAGAAAGCAATCTACTGAAGCGAGAATGCCCGAAATTAAGTGAAGCCACGAACGTCCTGTTCGCTCCACCCTGATGTTCAATACTTTTCGAGAAAATATCACCACCTTCCGACAAACATTCTCGGAAGGACATTCTATCCGCCGTGGGCGTTCTGTTTTCCTAAATAGCCTTAAATGGTTAAAATAGTAAAAAAACTGGTTTGAGAAAGGATTCTTTTATGTAATGGAATATTTTCTGCAATTATAGTAAAAAGCGAATCCGTTTCAAGCTAGAATTTTTACTATTGTCTGCTATTTGACTGATTTTAGTAAAATTACAAGAAGAATGACTTTTGTAACCCGGCAGAAAAGGACTGTTCCGTTGGGTGTAGCTAGCAACCGAGTCTAGGACGGGCAGTCCTTTCTGTGTGGATTTTAGATTAACTATTTACCTAACTTGAAAGTTAGTGAAGAAGCCACGAACGCCCACGGCGAACGGAATGTCCTTCCTCAATGTGAGGTCTCCCGGTGGGAATTTTCTAACGAAAAGTGAGTAGCGGTTCTAATCCGTACGGGCACGGCTCCAGTTGCCATCCAT
>NZ_JBOKRY010000016.1:0-62128 GCF_051972595.1 Simiaoa sp.
GCAAAAAGAAATAAATGGAAACTTCAAGTTTGGAGAATTGAGAAAATCGGAATTTAAGGAGGGATTGCTATGAAAAGGGTATTGGTATTATTTGGGGTATTAATTTGCATGTTGTCATTCGTCGCTTGTGATAAAGCAACTGGCAGTGAAGCACCTGTAACAAGTGGAATAATTACTCGTACAGAGGAAGATAAAATTTATGATTTGACCGAAGAAGAAGTAAAAATAATCGCAGACATTATTGAAAATGGCACCTGGAACACAGAAGGGACTGCCGAATGTGCCAATGATTGCAAACTTATAATTGATGAAAGGACATATTATTATCATTCGGAATGTGGAACATTCAATGATAAAGAGAACAATCAGAACTTACCTGTAACAGCCGAAGAGAAAGAAAGTATAAATGCAATATTAGCTCAATATATAACACTTGGTTTAGAGTAATTCAGACGATTATTTTTCAGGCTGTTTTGTTTAGAAACAGAACGAAAAATTCCAGTTTGTCAATTACATGAGATATTGAAAGAGCCAGTCCATTCAAGGTGCTGGCTCTTTCAAAATTCAAATCTAATAAATTGCACGACAACTTAAAGTAAAAATGAATACCCAGTAGTAAGAAATGAATGAAAATGAATAAAAGTGAGGTGCTTCGTATAATTATGAGCCAATATGCATCAGACAGGTATTCTTGAGATCAGAGCAAAAGCTAGTCGCAGATGAATGTTCTTTTAGGGTAAATAGGAATCCGAATTGTACTACACTGATAGCAACCTTATGGAATTTCCAACTCGGCTTACGAAAGAACTGGAAGCAAAACTGGAAGAATGCAAAAACGCTACAACAGCAGCCTTTCAGATTGTGTCATAGCGTATGAATAAAACAGTTAGTAAGTGTTAGTAAATAAAGCAATAAAAAAAGCCGATAACATCGACTTTTTAAAGCAGGGGAAGAGGGGATCGAACCCCCGTTAACGGTTTTGGAGACCGCCGCACTACCGCTGTACTATTCCCCTATGAAATTGCATCAGTTGAATCACTGACGAAAGCTATTATAGCATAGATGTTTACTATTTAGCAAGTGAAAATTTTAAATTTTTGCAAAAACTTTTGCAATTCCAAAGGAAACCACAAAAAATAACTTATAACACAATTAAAGCAGCCGCAGGCGGGAAACCTGCAGCCACTTTAATTGTGTAAAAGGGGAATTCTTCCGGAAATCTACTTATATAAGCGGTTCGGCTCTCACCGAACATGTTTAGTATAGTACACAATTTGGCTTTTGTCTACCACTTTTTTGCAAAAATCGGCAAAAAAATTGCAAAAATAATTTTGCTTAGAAAACAAAGTGCAGAAGAAAATGAGAAAAATGTATATAATCAGATACATACTGGGAAAAGCTTGCTTTTCTGCGCAGCTTTCGTGTAATATAGGCGTTATATGAGTATGAGAAAGTACGGCAGATAAGGGCTGTACGGAAATGAGGGAATCTATGGAACAGCATTTTAATACCCCGTTGGAAGTCATTGATAACAACATGAAAGCAGGAGAGGGCAAGGCGCATCTTCCCCTGGGTAAGATGATCCTGTTAGGCATTATGGCAGGTGCGTTCATCGCACTGGGCGGAGCTACCAGCAGTACCGCAGCACATGCCATTGACAATGTAGGTCTGGCACGATTCGTGGCAGGCATCATCTTCCCTGTGGGACTGATGATCATTGTATTTGTGGGCGGAGAACTTTTTACCGGTAACTGCTTGATCGTCATGGATGTGGTAGGCAAAAAGGTGACCTGGTTCGAATGTATCCGCAATCTGATCGTGGTTTACTTCAGCAATCTGATCGGTGCGCTGATCATTGATACCCTGATTTATTTTTCCGGTAATCTGGATTACACCGGTGGGCTTTTGGGTGCCTATGCCATCAAAGTGGCAGTCGGCAAGGTAGGCATTTCTCCTCTGAAGGGAGTCACCTCCGGCATCCTGTGCAATATTCTGGTATGTATTGCGATCCTGATGGCAGCGGCAGCTACGGATATCGTAGGTAAGGTCTGGGCGATCTTCTTCCCGATCATGGCATTCGTAGTCGGCGGTTTTGAGCACTGTGTTGCAAATATGTTCTACATTCCCGTAGGCATGATGGCTGCACAGAATCCCGCTTATGTGGCAAAGGCACAGGAAGCTTACGGCCTGACCGCCGAGCAGATCCAGGGACTGACAGTGCTTCACAGCCTGAACAACTTTATTCCCGTTACCATCGGCAATATTTTAGGTGGAATGGTATTCGTAGGAATCCCCTGCTTCTTTATCTATAAGAAGAAGTGGCAGAAATGGCATGAGGAGTCTAAGACCGCATAGGGCGAGTGGGTCACATAGTAAATACAGAGCAGAACAGGAGCAGCTTGGGATGATCATAGGACCCCAGGCTGCTTTTTGCTTATACGATGCATCAGATATAAATCATGCTTGCATAGGAGTTTGCAGAGGATGATCCGGATATGGATTTTCAGAATTATAAACGAAATATTAAATCGCATTTTCAGACATGTAATATAAAAATAGCAGAAAACAAGAGAAAAAACGAGAAAATAAAAGAAATCGCATTTTAAACAACTGTGAATGCGTTTGAAAATCTCGGCATATAAAACTAATATAAGCTATATAGATTAGCACTCAACAAAAATGAGTGCTAACAAATGAAGAAGAGTAATATGATATTTAAATAGTTATAAGGAGGCAATTGTCATGAATTTGAAACCCTTAGGTGACAGAGTAGTATTAAAACAGTTAGTTGCAGAGGAGACTACCAAGTCCGGTATCGTGCTCCCCGGTCAGAATAAGGAAAAGCCCCAGCAGGCAGAAGTTGTTGCTGTTGGCCCCGGCGGTGTTGTAGACGGCAAGGAAGTAAAGATGGAAGTTAAGGTTGGCGATCAGGTCATCTATTCCAAATATTCCGGAACCGAAGTAAAGCTGGATGACGAAGAGTACATCATCGTTAAACAGAGCGATATCCTTGCAATCATTCAGTAATTGTAACTATTCTGAATAGTTACCAGTAATTGCAAAGACCTAAAAAGAAATTAAGACTAAGAACAAATAAATTGGAGGCTGATTATTATGGCAAAAGAGATTAAATACGGCGCAGAAGCCCGTGCAGCATTAGAGGCTGGTGTTAACCAGCTGGCAGATACCGTAAGAGTAACTTTAGGACCCAAAGGAAGAAACGTAGTACTGGATAAGTCCTTCGGTGCACCTCTGATCACCAACGATGGTGTTACCATTGCAAAAGAGATCGAGCTGGAAGATGCATTCGAGAACATGGGTGCACAGCTGGTAAAAGAAGTAGCTACCAAGACCAACGATGTAGCCGGTGATGGTACTACAACCGCAACCGTTCTGGCACAGGCTATGGTAAATGCAGGTATGAAGAACCTGGCAGCAGGTGCTAATCCCATCATCCTGAGAAAAGGTATGAAGAAAGCAACCGCATGTGCAGTAGAAGCCATCGGTAAGATGAGCCAGAAGGTAAACGGTAAGGAGCACATCGCAAGAGTAGCAGCAATCTCCGCAGGAGATGAAGCTGTAGGACAGCTGGTCGCAGATGCTATGGAGAAGGTAAGCAACAACGGTGTTATCACCATTGAAGAGTCCAAGACCATGCAGACCGAACTGGATCTGGTAGAAGGTATGCAGTTTGACAGAGGTTATATCTCCGCTTACATGGCAACCGATATGGATAAGATGGAAGCAGTTCTGGATAATCCTTATATTCTGATCACTGATAAGAAGATCTCCAACATTCAGGAGATCCTGCCCCTGTTAGAGCAGATCGTTCAGTCCGGCGCTAAGCTGTTGATCATCGCTGAGGATGTAGAGGGCGAGGCACTGACCACCCTGATCGTCAACAAGCTGCGTGGTACTTTCAATGTAGTAGCTGTTAAGGCTCCCGGCTATGGTGACAGAAGAAAAGCTATGCTGGAGGATATCGCAATCCTGACCGGCGGTACCGTGATCAGTTCCGAGCTTGGTTATGAGCTGAAGGATACCACAATGGATATGCTGGGCCGTGCAAAATCCGTTAAGGTTCAGAAAGAGAACACCGTGATCGTAGACGGTGAAGGCGACAAGGAAGCATTACAGTCCAGAATCGCACAGATCAAGAAGCAGATCGAAGAGACCACTTCTGATTTTGACAGAGAGAAGTTACAGGAGAGACTGGCTAAGCTGTCCGGTGGTGTTGCAGTCATCCGTGTAGGTGCTGCTACCGAGACCGAGATGAAGGAAGCTAAGCTTCGTCTGGAAGATGCACTGGCAGCTACCAGAGCAGCAGTAGAGGAAGGTATCATCTGTGGCGGTGGCTCCGCATATATTCATGCATCCAAGGAAGTTGCCAAACTGGCAGCTACTCTGGAAGGTGATGAGAAGACTGGTGCAGGCATCGTCCTGAAAGCACTGGAAGCTCCTCTGTATCACATCGCAGCAAACGCAGGACTGGAAGGCAGCGTTATCATCAATAAGGTACGTGAGTCTGAGGTCGGTGTCGGCTTCGATGCTCTGAAAGAGGAATATGTAGATATGGTAAGTGCCGGCATCCTGGATCCTGCAAAGGTTACCAGAAGTGCTCTGCAGAACGCTACCAGCGTAGCAAGCACACTGCTTACTACCGAAAGCGTTGTAGCTAACATCAAGGAAGAGACTCCCGCAATGCCCGCCGGTGGAGCCGGCATGGGCGGAATGATGTAAACACCCATAGAAAAAACAAGCGCCACACCTTCGGGTGTGGCATTTGTTTTTTATGGGTGTTTATCGAGAAAATCATAAGTGCGAAGCACGTGCTCTGCGAAGCAGAGCGATTTTCGAAGATATAAACGTGGATGTGCAAAATACCCGATCTCCAAGCTTGCTTGGGGGATCGGGTACTTTTTATGTCACGGATATGACGAAGTCCAGCGGATATCGCATGAATTGCGAAGCAATTTATGCGATAAGCCGCTGCTGCGTCGAATTATAAGTGCGAAGCAGAGCGATTTTCGAAGATACAGCGGATTTCCTTGACTCTCCCACAAAAACCTCTTAAACTTATCTCAAACACATCAAAGAAAGAGGTATCCCTATGAATCGTTTTGAATATATCGTAGAAAGCATTGATGGCGATTATGCCCATCTTCGCAGAACGGACATCGAATCCGATGAATTAAAGCTGGTAGCGCGTGCGCTGCTCCCGCCAGAGATCATGGAGGGCACGAAGCTGTTGTATGAGTGGATGCAGTACTCCATCATGGAATAATTCCGGAGGATCAATCTGTATTTAACGCAATATTTGTCATAAAATAAAAAGAAAACTGGCACGACAGAAGTCCGGGAAGAAGCTACACTTACAGTATAATTATGAGTGATAAAAGGAGACCCCTATGAGCGAACTAAGAACCTATCACAATCCTGTACAGCGAGGCTTTTTCCCGGATCCATCTGTGATCCGTGTCGGTGACGATTATTACATGGTGAATTCCAGCTTCCAGTATTTTCCGGCAATCCCCATTTCCCATTCGAGAGATATGGTGCACTGGCATATCATCGGCCATGCCATCACGAATCCGGAGTGGCTGGACATCAGTGACATCCGGGATTCCCACGGCATTTGGGCACCGGATATCGAATATGTGGACGGAAAATACTATATTTATGTAACTTTGCGTCTGAATGCGGACGGCAAGCGTGACAATAATGTGATGCGAAGACAATTGGTGATGGTATCCGATAAGCCGGAAGGCCCTTACAGCAAGCCGGTATGTCTGGAAGTGGACGATATTGATCCGTCCCTGTTTGTGGATGATGACGGCAGCAGATATATGATCATTGCCAAGGCAGCACAGGCAGTTCCACTGACGGCGGACGGACTGGCAGTGGCGGGTCCTGCGAAGACCGCATGGGAAGGCACGGGCGAGCGCTGCTCCGAAGGTCCCCATATCATGAAAAAGGACGGCTATTATTACGCTATCGTGGCTGAGGGTGGCACCGGTTACGGTCACGGGATCAATGTGGGAAGAAGTAAGAACTTCTACGGTCCCTATGAGTGCTCCCCCTACAATCCGGTCATGCGTCAGAAGGACCCTGCGGCACCCATTCAGAGAGCCGGACACGGCAAGCTGGTACAGGATCAGAACGGTCAGTGGTGGTGTTATTATCTCTGTGGCAGACCCAACGAGGGCAACTATACGACCGTGGGCAGAGAGTCGGCGCTGGATCCCGTACAGTGGACGAAGGACGGCTGGTTTACCGTCAACGAAGGAAAAGGTCCCAGCCTGACACAGGTTGCACCCAATCTTCCTGAGTGCATTTATGAGAGAAATCTGTTCGATGACTTTGATGATACCAAGCTGAACCTGGAATGGGAGTTCGTGCGCAACCCGGACAACGGATCCTGGTCACTGACGGAACGTCCCGGATATTTCCGGATCTGGACCAGAGACGGACAGCTGAATGAGATCCGTGCGAAAAATACGTTGTTACGCAGAGAACAGGAGCTGTCCTACGTGGCGGAGACGAAGCTGGAGTTCTACCCGGATAAGGACGGAGAACAGGCGGGACTGACCTGCTATTACAGCACAGCCACCTATGCCAGATGCTCTCTGTGCTATGAGGGCGGACGGAAGATCCAACTGGTCATCAACCGCAACCATGGTGAGGAACTGATGGCGGAAGTGGACAATGTGAAGGAAGCCCCTGTGTATCTGAAGGTAGTGGTGGAGAAGCTGACCAGAGCTTTCTATTACAGCTATGACGGGGAGAACTGGGAACTGGTAGACGTTTTGGAAAATTGCATTTACCTCTGCGACGAGGGTGTTCCCGACGATCCCAAACGCCATACCGGTACGCTGGTAGGCATCTATGCCAACAACGGAGGCTGTGGAAGCCGCAAGACAGCGGATTTTGACTACTTTAAATATGAGGATTAGACAAAAAAGAAGTCCTGATTTTGGCTAAAAGTGCGAAAAAGTCGCAATGACAAGAAATCTGTTTGCCAAATAGTCGAAATAATGGTAAAATAATTATGGTTCAAAATGTAAGAGCTTACATTTTGAACTGACAGGAACAAATGCAACGCATAGTTTCATACATCTCTTTTCAAAGGATCCCGGGTGAGCAGCCCGGGATCTTTTGTGCATCGGAGGTTTGTGCATCCGAAGCAGTCAGGAATAGAAAATAATTTCAAAAAATTTGTATGATTTTGTCGAAAACTGTCACGTATATAATGTAGTGAGGTTTTAACATGACTAAAGACGAAGAAATCAGAATGATAAATGAAAAACTGGATTTTTATGTAATGGGAGGCAAGTGATGAGGAGTTCGATACCGAAGAGGTACGCAAACTTGTGAAGCGATTAGATGAATTGGATCCCATACCATTGCCGTGGAAATCGGATGAGGAAGCATTGAAAGACTTCTGGGATTATTGTGAAGAGAGACAGAGGGAAGAACGTATAATAGCAGAGATGAAAATTAAGGGTTGAGAAGTCAGTGCCTTTGGAAAAAGTATGTGGTAAAATATATATACGAGAAACGAAATGCTGCAAGAATTGCCAGACGTAGGTCAATTCATCCTAGCTATGGATACCTGGTTTGAAAAACTGATGGAGAAATAATCTAGGAAAATAGTTTAAAGTTTACATGTTATGATCATGTATGAAGTTGGAACAAAATAAAAGAATTGTGCTATACTATTGTTCAAGAAAAAAATCATTGACATATTTCAATCTATTTAGGAGGATAAACGATCATGTGTACAGCAGCAACTTATAAAACAAAAGATTTTTACTTTGGACGAACCCTCGATTATGAATTCTCTTATGGTGATCAGATAGTAATTACACCACGTAATTATGCGTTTAATTTTCGCCATGTTGGCGATATGAAAAATCATTATGCAATTATTGGAATGGCTCATGTTGCAGAGGATTATCCTTTGTATTATGATGCTATGAATGAAAAAGGAGTGGCAATGGCAGGACTGAATTTTGTCGGAAATGCTGTTTATGCCGCGATTAAGCCAGATGTGGAAAATATTGCACAGTTTGAATTTATTCCGTGGATTTTAAGTCAGTGTTCTTCTTTAGTTGAAGTTCGCGAGCTTCTTGAACGAATTAATATTGTTAATACTCCTTTCAGCGAGCAATTACCATTAGCACAATTACACTGGATCATTTCTGATGAGAATGAGTCAATTACGGTAGAATCTATGTCAGATGGTTTGCATATTTATGACAATCCAGTAGGAGTGCTTACGAATAATCCGCCATTTCCACAGCAGATGTTTCAACTAAATAATTATATGTATTTATCTCCTAAACAGCCCAGAAATACTTTCTGCGAAAATTTGGCTCTTGATGCATATAGTAGAGGTATGGGAGGATTAGGTCTTCCGGGAGATCTCTCCTCTTCCTCACGATTTGTACGTGTAGCTTTTACAAAGGTAAATGCAATTTCAGGTGAATCAGAGGAAGAAAGCGTTAGCCAATTCTTCCACATTCTCGGATCTGTGGATCAGCAACGAGGATGTTGCGAAGTAGCGGATGGAAAATATGAAATCACATTGTATACGTCGTGTTGTAATGTTACAAAAGGTATTTATTATTACAATACTTATGAAAACCATCAGATCAGTGCAGTAGATATGCATGTAGAAAATCTGGATAGTGATAAAATGATTTGTTATCCAGTAATTCAAGGAGAACGAATCAACTATCAAAATAAATAATGTTTTGAAATCAGGGATGAGGTAGAAAGGAAAGTTCCATGATAAAAGATGAAGTAAAAAAACTCAGGATGGACAGTCCGGAATCACTACAGTTTTTAAATAATGCTACAAAATTTTATAATTTAATGATGATGTATCGTTGTGCTATTCGGGAGATACAAACTAAACTTGAGGTTTTGGATGATGAATTTTCAGCTGAGAACAATCGAAATCCTATTTCTTTTATAAAAACAAGAATTAAGAAGCCCAATAGTATTTACGATAAACTGCAGAAGATGGGATATGAATTTACAACAGAAAATATACAGACATATCTCAATGATGTAGCAGGCGTTCGAATAGTTTGTGCGTTTATTGACGATATTTATATGATATCAGATTTAATTACCCAACAGGATGATATTAAAGTTATTGAAATAAAAGATTATATAAAAAATCCAAAATCGAATGGTTATCGAAGCTATCATATGATTGTTGAAATACCAGTATTTTTTGCTAAGGGTAAAACACCTATGCGTGTAGAATTACAGATTCGAACCAATGGTATGGATTTCTGGGCAACATTGGAACATCAACTTCGCTATAAAAAAGGAATTGAAGAAATGCCTGGCTATGATGAGATAAGTGAAGAATTACTTCATTCTGCAAGAGCTATCATTGAAGCAGATAATGAAATGCAGAGAATAAAAGACAAAATTGGTATGTTCTACGAAATTTAGGGAGAAAACTGAGCAAGTAGGAAGGTGGAATATATATGAAACAAGATACTTTAGAGGGCAAAGCAAAAACAAAAAATGGGGTAAAACGGCTGTGTTTTTCCATAATCTGCATTCTTCTGGAAGTGATTTTTATTATTACTATCGTAACACGCTTGAATGAATATGCAGAAATCATAAATTTATTTACAAGGATTTTGAGTGGGATCTTGGTTTTGGGATTGTACGCATCAAATAAGACATCCTCTATGAAAATGCCTTGGGTCATCTTAATTCTAATTTTCCCAATTATGGGTGTAGGCCTGTATTTGTTGATTGGTTTGAATGGTGGCACACATAAAATGCGTGAGCGATATGCAGAAATTGATAGCAAATTGTTACCAATGCTTCCGGACAGTCAGGAGTGTTTGAGCAGAATAAAAGAAACAATTCCGAAAGCAGGAAATATAGCAAGTTACATACAAAGAAATTCGCAGTATCCAATCTATCAGAATACGGATATTGTGTATTTTGATGAAGCAGTGAAAGGATTAGAGGCACAGCTTAAGGATTTGGAGAAAGCACAGAAGTTTATCTTTATGGAATATCATGCGATAGAAGACGCTGAAGCATGGCATAAGATTCAAGATGTTCTGGAAGAGCGAGTAAAAGCAGGTGTGGAAGTTAGAGTATTCTACGATGATATGGGTTCTATAGGCTTTATTAACACAGATTTTGTGAAAAAGATGGAGGCAATAGGAATTCATTGCCGTGTATTCAATCCGTTTATGCCAGGTTTAAATCTGTTTTTGAACAATCGTGATCATAGAAAAATAACAGTTATTGATGGAAAAGTTGGATTTACAGGTGGATATAATCTAGCAAACGAATATTTTAATTACACACACCCGTATGGACAGTGGAAAGATACAGGTATTCGTTTAGAAGGAGATGCTGTTCAGTCGCTTACGGTGACATTTTTGGAAATGTGGAATGCAGTAAGTAATAAGGATGCTAATGATTCTGATTTTAGTAAATACCTTTTCCACTATGATTATGCGGCACAGCAAACTGGGTTTGTTCAACCTTATGCAGACAGCCCTATGGATAATGAGCAAGTAGGAGAAGAAGTTTATATCAGTATGATAAATAAAGCTGAAAAATATTGTTGGTTTATGACTCCATATCTAATCATAACAGATGAAATGACGCATGCGTTATGTCTGGCTGCTAAGCGAGGGGTAGACGTAAGAATTATCACACCTGGTATCCCTGATAAAAAATTCATTTATAATATAACTCGTTCTTTTTATCATGGATTAGTTAAACATGGTGTTCGTGTTTATGAGTGGACTCCTGGTTTCTGTCATGCCAAAATGAGTGTGGCAGATGACTGTATGGCAACTTGTGGAACAATTAATCTGGATTATAGAAGTTTATATCACCATTTTGAAAACGGCTGTTTTATGGCAGATTGTCAGGCAGTTGTGGAAATAAAAAATGATCTGATAAGAACGATGGGAGAATGTCGTGATGTGACAGACCAATATCAAACCGGACGAAGTGCATATTTGCGACTGGGACAATTATTTATGAGATTATTTGCTGGATTGCTATAAGAATCTGATGAAACGACCTTTCAAAAAACAGTTGATTTAGAAGTTAACTGTTTTTGAAAGGCCGTTTTTGCTATATCTAATAGTCTGTTGTACAAAGAAGATTTTGCTGGATGAAAAAACAAACCTTGTTGAGGTTAAATTGAGATTGACTTTGTATTGTATAAGTATGAAATAAAAAGGAATCAGGTGATGTACAATGAAAAAGTATAAAATATGTAAAATCCTTCTTGTTATACTGGCAATTTTTTTATGTGTGGCTTTTTATGAATTGCTCGGAATCTGCGTTGCATATAAAAAGCAGCCGGAAGTGTCCAATACAACCAAAAAAGAAACAAAAAATGGGTCATGGAACGAATGCAGTGAAAATACAGAACGGGCAGTAATCATAGAAAAGAATCCAGAAGCGCTTTTACAAAGAGTGCGTTTGATCAAGAATGCAAAAAAGGAAATTGTTCTTTCTACTTTTGCATTTCAATCCGATGAAAGTGGAAAATTGATTTTAGGAGCACTGCATGATGCGGCAGACAGAGGTGTACATATTCGTCTGTTAGTAGATGGAATGGAGAGCTGGATTGATATGGAAGGAAATCCGTATTTCTATGGATTATCTTCCCATGAGAATGTTGAAATTAAACTGTATAATAAGGCCAATCCGTTGAAACCGTGGAAGATGATGGGTAGAATGCATGATAAATATTTGATTGCAGATGGAAAGAGATATATTCTTGGGGGAAGAAATACATACAATTATTTCCTGGGTGATTTTCCGGGACATAAGAACTATGACAGAGACGTGTTAGTGGTTTGCGATGAACCTGAGAAAGAAAATTCAGTTAACCAGTTGTTAGAGTATTTTGAAACGATATGGGAACAAGAAGACAGTGGTTATTTTCATGACAATAAAAAACTGGCAAATAGAAAATCTGTAAAGAACGCAGTTTTAGAGCTACAGAACGGCTATCAGAAATATTTTGAAGAGAATAAGGAAAGAATCTGCGATACCGATTACACGGACGAAACTTTTGAGACAGAAAAGATTGCATTAGTGTCAAATCCTATCCACACAGGTCCCAAGGAACCAGTAGTCTGGTATCAACTGGGAGAACTAATGAAAAATGCAAAAGAGCGCGTGAAAATTCATACACCATATATTATCTGCAATGATATGATGTATAATACATGGAAAGAGATTGCGGAGAGAGTTCCGGATTTTTCTATCATGACCAATTCGGTTGCCAACAATGGAAATCCGTTTGGTTCTGCTGATTATGCGAGAAACAGAAACAGAATTTTAAATACAGGAATTGATATCTGGGAGTATGAAGGCGGCTATTCTTACCACGGAAAAAGCATCCTGATTGATGATGATCTATCCGTAATCGGTTCCTTTAACATGGATATGAGAAGCACGTATCTGGATACGGAACTGATGCTTGTAATACGTAGCAAAGAGATTAATAAACAGTTGGAAGAAGGCATGATGGAATATGAAAGAGTGTCCCGACAGGTATTGGAAGATGGAACCTATCGTGATCCGTATCATGTAGAGCCAATTGAATTGACAAAGAAGCGTCAGAGAAACATACTTTTGGTACAGCATCTGCTTGGATGGGCAAGATATCTGTTCTGATAAAGGAGGAAGAAGATCGTGTTTCAAATATTAATTGTAGAAGATGATAAAGAATTAAGCCAGCTATTCCAAAAAGTGCTTGAGAAGAATGGATATCAGGTCAAAAGTGCATCGGATGGAGCACAGGCATTAGAAGTGTTGGATAAGGAATATATTGATCTGATCATTTCCGATATTATGATGCCGGTTATGGATGGCTATGAACTGGTGTCGGAACTTCGTTCAGCAGGATATCAGATACCAGTGCTTATGATCACTGCGAAAGGTTCCTTTGATGATATGCGCCAGGGATTTCTTTCGGGAAGTGACGATTATATGGTAAAACCGGTAAATGTGAATGAAATGGTTTTAAGAGTCGGAGCACTGCTTCGCCGTGCACAGATACTGAATGAACACAAAATTGTGATCGGTTCAACAGAGTTTGATTATGATGCAATGACGGTTATAACTGATAAGGAAAGTCTTGTTTTGCCTAAAAAAGAATTCCTGCTTTTATATAAGCTTGCAGCTTCGCCAGGCAGAACATTTACAAAACAACAGTTGATGGATGAAGTATGGGGATACGAGACGGAGGCAGACCCACATACGATAGAGGTACATATAGGAAGAATCAGAGAGCGTTTTAAAGATAACCCTGATTTTGAAATCGTAACAATGCGTGGAATTGGATACAAGGTGGTGAAAAAATAATGGAACAAAAGAAAGAAAAAGGATTGCGGATCCGATCCTGTCTGACTGGTGCAATCTGGCTGGCACTTGTATTTTCAACAGTCATATCTGCTTTATTATTTGCTTTTTTGAATCATTTTTTTCATCTGCCGGGCAGCATACCTGTGCTTGGCTGGCTTTTGATTTTCAATACATTGATTGCAGGGCTGATCACTTCCTTTATTAATGCAAAGTTACTGGAACCAATTACCAGACTTAGTAAAGCAATGAAGGAAGTTTCTCGGGGAGATTTTAAACAGCATTTGGAAACGAACAGCCGTATAGCAGAAGTTGGAGAATCTTATCAGAGTTTTAACGTTATGACAAAAGAACTTCGTGCAACAGAGGTGCTGCAGATGGATTTTGTATCTAATGTTTCTCATGAGTTTAAGACCCCGATCAATGCCATTGAAGGGTATACAATGCTTCTTCAGGGAGAAGAACTGTCTCAGGAGCAAGAGGAATATGTAGAAAAAATCCTGTTTAATACCCAAAGGCTTTCCGGATTGGTTGGAAATATTTTGCTGTTATCCAAGTTAGAGAATCAGAACATACCAATGAAAAAAACAGAATATCGTTTGGATGAACAGATCCGTCAGGCATTTCTTTCCCTGGAGACAAAATGGACAGAAAAAGAAATTGGTTTCCAGGTAGAGCTTGAGGAAGTTAAATATACTGGGAATGAAGGACTTTTTATGCATATATGGATGAATCTTTTAGATAATGCGATTAAGTTCAGTCCTGCAAAGGGGACAATTATGATGTTTTTGAAGCAGGAAAAGGATTCTGTAATGTTTATTCTGGAAGATGAAGGACCGGGAATAGAGGATGATGTGAAAACCAGAATATTTGATAAATTTTATCAGGCAGACGGTTCTCACAAAGCAGAAGGAAATGGTCTCGGTCTTGCACTTGTGAAACGGATCGTAGATAGTGCTGGCGGGACAATCAAGGCAGAAAACCGGGAATATGGTGGATGCAGATTTGTTGTAGAGCTTCCAATACAGAAAGATGAGGCCATATAAGTTTAAGAAAAACAGATAGAGGAGGAATTACATGACATTTTATCAGGAATTGCAGTTAAATCAGGCAGGTTCTAAAAATCTGTTGAAAAAGAGTGAAACAGTGAAAGAAAAATCATATCATATACTGGTATATTTGGTAAAGATAGCTGTTACAATGGCATTTTGTTTTTTATTTGTTACTATTTTCAGTATCTTATTTGGAAATGAGAATAGTATTGTGGGTGTAGTAGTTTTATTATGCCTTATGGTATTTCGGAATGCGGATCTGGGGATCCACACCGGACAATCTACGATGCTTTTGGCTTTGTTCTTTGTAATTATGACTGTATGTCCGCATTTAGCAAATCAGTTTTCACCGGTATTGGGAATGCTGTTAAATATTGCGGCACTGGCTGTGTTGATTCTGTTCGGATGCCATAATCCATTCATGTTTAATCAATCTACATTGGTTCTTGGGTATCTGCTGCTATATGGTTATGATGTTACGGGAAAAAGCTATCAGATGCGATTAGTCGGAATGGCTTTAGGTGCAGCACTTACCTGCTTTGTATTTTATCGAAATCATAAAAACAGAACTTATAAAAGAAATCTGAAAGATCTGATACAAGAATTTGATATCACTTCTTCCAGAACAAAATGGCAGATATGTCAGATTTTATGCGTACCGATTGTCCTTTGCATTGCAGAACTTTGTAATATGCCACGTGCAATGTGGGCTGGTATTGCGGCCATGTCCGCGATTTTGCCGTTTATGGAAGATATGCACTACAGAGTCCGTAAAAGGATTGTCGGAAATATTGCAGGTGTTATATGTTTTACAGTATTATATTTTCTGCTTCCTTCGTCAATCTATGCATATATAGGAATTCTTGGTGGAATCGGTGTAGGATTTTCAGCACAATATGGCTGGCAGGCATTATTTAACACATTTGGTGCTTTAGCCATTGCTGCAGAGACTTATGGACTACAAGGAGCGGTTAGTCTTAGAGTGATTCAAAATGTTTTTGGTGTTGTGTTTGCTTTAGCATTTTGTGTTATATTTTATTGGTTTATGTCTAAAAAAAAGGAAAGTGATGTGACCGTACATGCAGAGTGAAGTGAATCAGGAAGAAAATTTGAATAGAATTATTACGGTTCCTAATCTTCTTTCTTTTTTTCGGCTTTGTCTGATTCTGGTAATTATATGGAGTTATTGTGTAAAGAAAAATCCTCTGTTAGCTGGTGAAATCTTATTGCTGTCTGGTCTTACGGATCTTGCTGATGGATATATCGCAAGAAGATTCCATAGGATTAGTAATTTAGGAAAAATACTTGATCCAGTGGCTGATAAGCTGACACAGGCAGCGATGTTAATCTGTCTGTTTACTCGTTTTCCGCATATGCTTCTTTTAATCGTAATAATGGCAGGTAAGGAGCTGTATATGGTAGTCAGTGGATGTCTTGTGATACGAAAGACAGGAAAAGTACATGGTGCAGACTGGCATGGAAAGATAGTAACCTTTTTATTATATGGAACTGCAGCGGTGCATATTATATGGTTCCACATTACACCGATGGTATCAGATCTGTTGATTGGTTTGTGCGCTATAATGATGGTCATATCGGTCGCTCTGTATATTATCCAGAATACCAGGACTCTTAAGGGAGAGACTGTATAAGCAATTTTATATTGCAATGACTAGAAAAATATTTAGGAGAATATTGATGAGATAAAGAAGGATAAAAACTTAACATGGATAGAATCAGAACAGATAATTTTTGCATGGCTGGATAAAGACAATCAGGTTACTCCGTTAACGGATGAACAATTAAATCCGGTATGGAAAATACTAAATTACGAAACAGGGAAATATGAATCGGAATTTATCAGCGCCGGACAGATTGATCCGGATGGAAATGTGGAACTTGTATTTACCCATGCATCAGATTACACGATTGTTGTTGATGCCAAGATTATGAGTGATAACGGTCAGGCAGACAACAAATCTGATGAAACCATTCCTGCACCTAAGACAGATGACAGCACTTCAAAATATGCATGGAATAATACGATAATCATTATTATAGGTATCTGTATTATACTGAATGTTTTTGGAGCCGTATTCTATGTAAGAAAAAAGAGTGGTTCTGAGGAAGAATAAGTATCTGACATAGTAATTGAATAAAAGTGGGAATGTGGGAGCGTACTGGCAAAGGGTGTAACAGTATAAACATGACAAGCGGTGTATGTCTTGATGAAGAGACGTATGCCGCTTATTTGCGTCAAAAATGATAGAAAACTAAAAGAAAAAAAGAAACTAAAAGAAAAAAGAAAAAAAACTCAGTCTGGAATATTTTTTGTCGGTGAAACTTTTTGCGGGAATACAGCGTCAAAATAGTAGAATATATCAAAAGAATATGTGTTACAATAAATACCGAAAAATAATTGCATGCAGTTTTCAAAAGTGAGGAAAGGATATATGTCGGACAAAAAAAAAGAACAGGCGGTGGAGCGTGCCCTGACGGAAGGGTATGAGAAGTATTACCGTCTTGCTTATAGTTATGTACATAATGAAGCGGACGCGCTGGATATTGTACAGGAAGCAGCCTATAAAGCCATTTTAAAAAGTGAAAGCCTGAAGGAGCCGCAATACGTGGAGACCTGGGTGTACCGGATCGTGATCAACGAGGCGTGCAGCTTCCTGCGCAGCCGGAAGGAGAGCGTGGATGTGGAGGAGATCCAGGCGGCAAGTGAAGATATCTATGAAAATATTGATTTAAAGCGCGCAATAGAAAATCTTGACCCAAAGGATCGTGCCATCGTAGTCCTACGATTTTTTGAGGACAGGCAGCTGGAGGAGATCGCGAAGATCCTGGATGAGAACCTGAGTACGGTAAAGAGCAGGCTATACCGGGTGATGAAAAAACTGCGGCTGAACCTCGAGGGTAGCATGGGCTGAGCAATCCGTAGTCAAAGTCGTGGGATTTTGCCCCGACATCATATATATGCAGGCCATAAGACAGATACAGACAAAGAGATATAGGAAGATATAGGAAGAGATAACATGACCGGTCCGAACCGACCGGGCAGATGGAGAATAGATATGACAGAACAGGAACAGTTGAGACAATTAAAAGAGGAGTATGAGAATATGATAATACCCGAAGCGGGACGGGAACGGCTGCAGGCAGGTATCGACAGAGCCCGGATGGAGAAAAAAAGAGCAGAGCACGCCAGGAGACGTTCTGCATGGACGGCAGTGGCTGCTGCAGCAGTCGTGATGATCGCACTGCCAAATACCAATATACAGATAGCCCATGCCATGGAAAATATTCCGCTGCTGGGTGGCTTTTTTAGGCTGGTAACAGTGCGGCAGTACAATTACAGTGACGAGAACCATAATGCTGAAGTAGAACTTGCACAGATCAATTATGGAGAAGATGCGGGAGAAGGTGCTCCCGTTGGAGAAGCGGCAGCCGCTCCTGAGGGCACAGCTGCCGGAAATGTGGAAGGAGCCAGTGACGGACAGGAGGCTGCGGTAGCAAATCTGTCGGAAGACGGTGTGGAAGCGGTCAACCAGAATATGGAGGCTACGGTAGAGGAACTGATCCGTCAGTTCGAGGATACCTTATCCGAGGAAGGATATCATGGTCTGCATGTAACACAGGAGGTTGTTACGGACAATGCCAGGTATTACACCGTAAAATTAAGCGTGTTGGAGACGGAAGCCAGCGGCTACGAGCATAATCAGTTTTATACGATTGATAAACAGACGGGAAATGTGGTGACACTGGAAGATCTGTTTGTGGAAGGGAGCGACTATATTTCCGTGATCAGCGAGAACATTAAGACCCAGATGCAGGAGCAGATGGCGGCGGACGAAGGCGTGATCTATTTCCTGGATAATGACGATATGCCGGAATTCAATTTTCAGGGGATCACGGGGCAGACGAACTTCTATTTTAATGAAAAAGACGAACTGGTCATTGCCTTTGACGAATACGAAGTGGCTCCCGGTTCTATGGGAGCACCGGAATTTGTGATTCCGCAGGAAGTGACGGCAGCAATTTTAAAGTAAGCAAAAAATATCTAAATGGGGAAACTCCCGCATATCATGAAACAAAAGGATATGCGGGAGTTTTTTTATGTCATTGATCGTATTGGATGCGGGGCATGGTGGTGCGAACCCCGGAGCCACGTATAATGGAAGAAAAGAAAGTGAGGATGCGCTGGCGCTGACACTGGCGGTGGGAAGCATCTTAGAAGAAAACGGAGTGGATGTGTATTACACCCGGACCACAGATATCTATGAGTCCCCCTATCAGAAGGCACAGGAGGGAAATGAGGTGGGAGGAGATTATTTTGTCTCGATCCATCGCAATTCCAGTCCTTATCCGAACCAGTACAGTGGAGTGGAGAGCTTAGTCTACAACCGCTATGGAGCGGCAGCCAGGATGGCGTACAACATCAATGCCGGACTGGAGCAGGTGGGGTTCGTGAATCTGGGAGTGAATGAAAGACCGAATCTGGTGGTGCTCAACAGCACAAATATGCCGGCTGTGCTGATAGAAGTGGGATTTATCAATACGGATGCGGACAACGAACTCTTTGACAGCCGGTTTGACGAGATCGCCCGGGCCATCGCCGACGGAATCTTAGAGAGCATCTGATTTTACCTAATTCTTACAAATAAATTACCGGACTGTGATATTATGTGAATTTCCCCCATGTTAGTATGATTGCGTAATCAAGAGAAAGAAAAACAAACACATGGAGGACATTATTATGAGAGTAAGACACAGCAAATTATTAGCTCTGATCGGAGCAGGAATATTAGCAGTAACCGCATTGGTTGCATGCGGTAACGGTGATGCAACCACAGCACAGCCTTCCGCAGTAGAGAGCAGCGCAGCAGAAAGCACTGTGGCAGCAAGCAGTGAAGCAGCTCCTGCCGAAACCACCGCAGATCTGTCCGGCAGCATTTCCATGGTGGGAAGTACTTCTATGGAGAAGTTAGCCAATGCATTGAGCGAAGCTTTCATGGAAGAATATCCTGATGTAACCGTAACTGCTGAGTTCGTAGGATCCGGCGCAGGCATCGAAGCTGTTACCAACGGAACCGCAGATATCGGTAACTCTTCCAGAAGCTTAAAGGATGAGGAAAAGGCAGCAGGCGTTGTAGAGAACATAGTAGCAATCGACGGTATTGCAGTATGTGTAGACCCCGCTAACGAAGTAGCAGATCTGACCAAAGAGCAGCTGACTAACATCTACAATGGCACAATTACCAACTGGAAAGAAGTCGGTGGCGCAGATGAGCCTATCATCGTAATCGGCCGTGAGGCAGGTTCCGGTACCAGAGGAGCTTTTGAAGAGCTGGTTGACCTGCAGGATGCCTGCAAATATGCAAACGAACTGGACAGCACCGGTGCAGTAATCGCTAAAGTAGCATCTACTCCCGGAGCTATCGGATATGCTTCCCTGGATGCACTGGATGATAGTGTTAAGGCACTTTCCCTGGAAGGTGTAGAAGCTACCGCAGAGAACATCAAGGCCGGTAACTACTTCTTAAGCAGACCTTTCGTAATGGCTACCAAAGGTGAGGTCTCCGATCAGAACGATCTGGTACAGGCATGGTTCGACTTTGTACTGGGTGACGAAGGACAGCAGGTTGCTTCCGAAGTTGGTCTGATCACTGTAAAGTAATAGCCTGACACAGAAAAAGGAAAAAAGCGATGAATAGTGGAACACACGCTTCCGTAATGGGAAACAGAAAAAATAAAGCGGTTGTGGAAACTGTGGCACAAATAGTATTTACGATTTGTGCCTTCTTCGCCGTACTGGCGGTAGTTTCCATTACCTTATATATGATCATCAGCGGTACCCCCGCGATCTTAAAAGTGGGTCTGGGAGAGATCCTGTTCGGCACGGAATGGATGCCGACGGCTGCAGATCCAAAATTCGGTATTCTGTGGGTCATTCTGACATCCATCATCGGTACGACTCTGGCAATTTTATTGGGTGTGCCCATCGGCGTACTGACAGCTGTATTTCTGGCAGAGGTGGCACCTAAGACCTTAGCTGCCATTGTAAAGCCTGCGGTAGAACTGCTGGCCGGCATCCCTTCCGTCATCTACGGACTGTTGGGAATCTATTTATTAAATCCTCTCATGTATAAATTAGAAAGACTGATCTTCCAAGGATCCACGACACACCAGTTCACCGGAGGCGCGAACCTGTTGTCTGCCGTGATCGTACTGGCGATCATGATCCTGCCCACGGTGATCAATATCAGCGAGACTTCCATACGCGCCGTTCCCGCCGGAATAAAATCGTCCTCTCTGGCACTGGGAGCTTCCCGCGTGCAGACCATTTTCCGGTCCATCCTTCCGGCAGCCAAATCCGGTATTGTGACCGCCATCGTTCTGGGAGTGGGACGAGCTATCGGTGAGGCTATGGCTATCACGCTGGTATCCGGCAGCAGTGTGAATGTGCCCCTGCCCTTTAACTCCGTGCGATTCCTGACCACAGCCATTGTCAGCGAGATGGGATATTCTTCCGGACTGCACAGACAGGTGTTGTTCACCATCGGACTGGTGCTGTTTGTATTCATTATGATCATTAATGTAGTACTCAATAAAATATTGAAAAAGGGGGCGGACGACAATGAATAAAGACACCTTATATGTAAGAAGAAAACGCCCCACGGACATGCTGTTACTGGCAGCGATTTACATCTCCGCCACACTGGCGGTGGCACTTTTGCTGGGAATTATCCTGTATGTCTTTGTGAAAGGCATTCACACCGTGAACTGGGCTTTTTTAACGACTGTGACCAGTGCCAGAAAACAGACCACGGGTATTGCAGGCAACCTGTTAAATACCCTGTACATCATCGTGATCACTCTGTTGATCGCGACCCCCATTGGCGTGGGAAGTGCTATTTACCTGAACGAATATGCCAAACCCGGCAAGCTGGTCTCCATCATTGAATTTACCACCGAGACCCTGTCCGGTATTCCTTCTATCATTTTCGGACTGTTCGGTATGATCTTCTTCGGAGAGACTTTGGGATTTGGTTACTCGCTGCTCACCGGTTCTTTTACCCTGGTACTGATGGTGCTGCCCCTGATCACCAGAAATACGCAGGAAGCACTGCGTACCGTACCGGACAGCTATCGCACCGGTGCGCTGGGAATGGGCTCTACAAAATGGCATATGATCCGTACCATTCTTCTGCCGTCCTCTATGCCGGGTATCGTCACCGGTATCATCCTGGCGCTGGGACGAATGGTAGGAGAATCCGCAGCACTCTTATTTACCGCAGGAAGCGACTATAAGCTGCCAAAGTTCACCGGAGCTTTCGGGGACAATCTGGCGAAGCTGGCCCACAAGGCAATGGAGTCCGGCGGTACCCTGACGATCGAGCTGTATTTGCAGATGCAGAAGGGACAGTACGACAACGCCTTCGGTATCGGCTGCGTTCTGATCATTATCGTGTTGATCCTGAACCTGCTGACCAAGCTGGCAGCAAATAAATTGAGACGAGAGTAAGAGAAATCACAAGAAGGAGTAACCTTATGGATAACAGTAAAATAACCGTGGAAAGCTTAAATCTCCATTACGGAGAGAATCACGCACTGAAAAATGTAAATATGGAGATCGCAGACCATGCCATTACCGCATTTATCGGTCCCAGCGGCTGCGGCAAATCCACTTTCCTGCGCTGCCTGAACCGGATGAATGATCTGGTGGACGGCTGCAGAGTCGAAGGAAAAGTGATCCTGGACGGAGAGGACATTTACGATAAGCGGGTGGATACCACATTGCTTCGTAAAAAGGTGGGTATGGTATTCCAACAGCCCAATCCTTTCCCCATGTCTATTTATGACAATATCGCCTATGGCCCAAGACTACATGGCATCAAGAATAAAAAGGAACTGGATGAGATCGTGGAACGTTCTCTGCAGGGTGCTGCTATTTTTGAAGAAGTAAAGGATCGTCTGCACAAATCCGCACTGGGTCTGTCCGGCGGACAGCAGCAGAGACTGTGTATTGCCAGAGCCCTGGCAGTATCCCCGGAAGTGCTTCTGATGGACGAACCCACTTCCGCCCTGGATCCGATCTCTACATTAAAGATCGAGGAACTGATGGAGACCCTGAAGAAAAAGTACACCGTGGTCATCGTAACCCACAATATGCAGCAGGCAGCCCGTGTGTCGGATGACACCGCATTTTTCCTGGTAGGAGAAGTGGTCGAGAAGAATGCAACCTCAGAGATCTTTGCAAGACCTAAAGATAAACGGACAGAAGACTATATCACCGGACGGTTTGGTTGATTATGAATGAAAAGATAGGAGGAATGGGAGATGTCACCCAGAGTATTATTTGAGCAGGATCTTGAGACTTTGAAAAATAAAGTATCGGAGATGGGAGAACATGCAGAGATCAGTTATGACCATATGTTATATGGAATCCGGGAGAACAAAGCGGATATTTTAAAGACTCTGGTGGATACGGATCACAAGATGGTGGATATGCAGAGAAGCATTGAATCTATGTGCTTAAGTCTGCTGACCAGACAACAGCCGGTGGCGAGAGATATGCGGCTGGTGAGTGCAGCACTGAAGGTTGTAACAGACATTGAGCGGATCGGTGATCATGTGGCAGATATGGTGGAGTTGTATCTGCGGATGGGGAATATGAATTCCGAAGGAAAACAGGAAAAGCTGCTTCTGGAAATGATGGAAGAGGCAAAGGATATGATCCATAATTCCGTAGAGGCTTTCGTGGAGGGAGACGAAGCGAATGCCCAAAAAGTTGTGGAGCATGACGATGTGGTGGACGACCTCTTTAACGATATGAAGAAAGAGATGATGCAGGCTATCCGGGAACAGAATCTGGATGCCGACCGCGTGGTGGATTATCTGATGATGGCAAAATACCTGGAAAAGGTAGGCGACCATGCAGTAAATATTGCCCAGTGGGCGATCTTCCGGATGACCGGAGATATGGAAGGGGTAAAATTATACTAGAATCCCGGCAACGATGCTAAGGCGCAATTCGCAAAATCGCCTCTGCGAGGCTTTGCTTTTGCTCATTGAGGCTTGCTCGCCAAAGAACTATTGTCATATGCTCTTACGAAGGTCAGCAACGATGCAGAGCCGCAATTCGCAAAATCGCCTCTGCGAGGCTTTACTTTTGCTCATTGAGGCTTGCTCGCCAAAGAACTATTGTCATATGCTCTTACAGATGCCAGCATCTGACGAGCATAGAGCAATAGTTCATGGCTCTGCATCGTTGCAACTTTACATAAATTTTACATTCGTTGGTAACACATTTTACATAAGCAAGATAAAGTGTAGATAGAAACCGAAAATGTAAAGTATGTTATGTAAAATGAGAGGATTAGAGTATGGACTTTTTTGATTTGCTGAAGATGGTAGGAGGACTTGCACTGTTTTTATATGGAATGAATCTGTTGGGGGATGGATTGTCCCAGGCATCCGGCGGACGTCTGGAGCGTATCCTGGAGAAACTGACCAGCAACCCGATCAAGGCAGTATTGATGGGTGCGGTGGTCACCGGTGTGATCCAGTCCTCCTCCGCGACCACTGTTATGGTAGTCGGTTTTGTCAATTCCGGCATTATGAGCCTGAAACAGGCAGTGGGCATCATCATGGGCGCCAATATTGGTACCACGGTGACCTCCTGGATCTTAAGCCTTACAGGCATTGAGAGTGATGCTTTCTGGATCCGTATGCTCAAACCCAGTTCTTTTTCGCCGATTCTGGCAATCGTGGGTGTGGGTATTTTGCTGTTTTCCCATAAAGATAAATTAAAAAATGCGGCAACCATCCTGGTGGGCTTTGCAATTCTGATGTTTGGCATGGATTCCATGAGCGCAGCAGTTTCACCGCTTGCAGAGGTACCGGAGTTTACCAATCTGCTGATCAAGTTCCAAAATCCCGTATTCGGTGTGCTGGCAGGACTCATCCTCACAGCGGTGATCCAGTCTTCTTCCGCATCCGTAGGTATTTTGCAGGCACTGTGCATGACCGGAGCGGTAAGCTTCGGCGCAGCAGTTCCCATTATCATGGGACAGAATATCGGTACCTGTGTTACCGCCATGATCTCCGGTATCGGTGCTTCCCGCAACGCAAAGCGTGCGGCACTGATCCACTTGTATTTCAATATTATCGGAACGATATTATTCCTTGGAATCTTTTATACTGCGAATGCCATTCATCCCTTTGCTTTTTTGGGAGAAGTGGCAACTCCCTTCGGCATTGCAGTGGTCCACAGCTGCTTTAATGTTGCTGCCACACTGGTATTGCTGCCCTTTTCCAATGGACTGGTAAAGCTTGCCTGCCTGACACTGCCTACGCATGAAGATGTGAAGGAAATGTCTGAGACAGACAAGACACTGAGTCTTCTGGATCCCCGATTCCTGGATACGCCTGCCTATGCGGTAGAACAGAGCAGACAGGTGGCGTCTGTTATGGCGGACAAATCCCGCAAGGCAATGGATCTTGCCATGGAATTACTGCAGGGGTATGATGACGCAAAAGCAGAGCAGGTAGCACAGATGGAGACAGATGTGGACCGCTTTGAGGATGAGCTTGGTACTTATCTGGTGAAGCTCAGCTCCAGACAGCTGTCCGGTAAAGACAGCGAGACACTGAACACTATTTTACATTGCATCGGTGATTTTGAGAGGATTTCCGACCATGCCCGCAATGTGAAAGAGGCTGCACAGGAAATGTATGACAAAAAGCTGGATTTTTCCGATAAAGCACAGGAAGAACTGAAGGTATTTGAAAGAGCGGTACATGACATTCTGGATATTACCATGAACAGCTTTATAAAGGGAGACCTGAACCTGGCAAGACAGGTAGAACCCATGGAAGAGGTTATTGACGGATTGAGCCTGGATGTGAAGCAGCGTCATGTACGCAGACTCCGTAAGGGAAAATGTACCATTGAACTGGGATTCATTTTATCCGATGTGATCACGAACTTTGAACGTGTGAGTGATCACTGCTCCAACATTGCGGTATGTCTGGTACAGGTAAATGAAGATGAATTCGATACGCATGCTTATCTGGACGAACTGCGGCAGGAGGATAATCTGGATTTCCAGGGCAAGGTAATGGCTTGCCGTGAAAAATACCAGTTACCGCCCACGAAGCAGGAACGTGTTATGGAAAAGAATGCAAAATTACTTGCGGAGTAAGGAATTACAGGGGTATAGTTAAGAAGAGAAAGCACAGTCAGAGAGGAGTGCTGTGAGATGGCATTGATCTATGTAGTAGAGGATGATAAAAATATTCAGGAGATCGAGACCTTTGCCCTGGCAAATGTCGGGTACGAGGTAAAAGGTTTTGATTCCGCCACAGATTTCTATGCGGCATTGAACGAGACAGCACCGGATCTGATCCTGTTAGATATCATGCTGCCGGACGAGGATGGCCTGAGTATTGTGAAAAAACTGCGTACCAGACAGGATACCGTGCTGGTGCCGGTAATCATGGTCACGGCAAAGACCACGGAAATCGACAAGGTAAAAGGCCTGGATCTGGGCGCAGACGATTATATCACGAAGCCCTTCGGCGTCATGGAACTGATCTCCAGGGTCAAGGCAATGCTTCGCAGAAGCCAGAAGACTCAGGAGAAGGATAAGGTGCTGAAGCTTGGCAATATTGTGCTGGACAGAGAGAAACATACCGTGATGGTAGGTAAGGAGCCGGTGGAACTGACTTACAAGGAATATGAACTGTTAAAGCTTTTGATGACGAATGCCGGTATCGTGACTACCAGAGAACTGATCTTAGACCGGGTGTGGGGGATTGATTTCGAGGGAGAGTCCAGAACGTTGGATATGCATATCAAGACTCTGCGTCAGAAGCTGAAGGAAGAGGGCAGCCTGATCAAGACGGTACGTAATGTGGGATACATTATGAACGGTGAGAAAGCGTAACAGAAGATGAAGAAAAAGATTAACAAAATGATGATCCTCATTGCCACGGTGACGATTCTTCTTACCATGGTGCTGATCACAGTAGTGTATTATGATCTGTTTAGAAAACAGGTGCTGGAGGATCTGAAAAGCTATGGCTCCCTGTTGAAAAACTGCTCTTCGGTAGAAGAGATCGAGGCAAACGGAGCACCCGTAGAATCGGATCTAAGACTGACCCTGATTAACGGTGACGGACAGGTGTTATATGACAATGAGGCAGATTCTGTGGCGATGGGGAACCATTCCTCCCGCCCGGAGATCCGGGAGGCGAAGCAGTCCGGAGAAGGCGAAGCAGTCCGTAATTCGGAGACTCTGTCCCGGTCCACCTTTTATTATGCGATCCGCCTGGAGGATGGCAGTATCTTACGACTGTCCAAGGATGCCAGAAGCATCTACAGCATCTTTACCCAGGCGCTGCCAATGATGGTGGGGATCTTCGTGGTACTGCTGGTATTGTGTATGGTGGCAGCCAGAGTGCTGACCACGAAGTTGGTGGCTCCCATCGAGAAACTGGCACAGAATATCGGGGAATGTACGGAGATGCAGACCTATGAGGAGCTGACCCCGTTCATGTCCATGATCCGCAAGCAGCATGAGGATATTATGAAAAATGCCAGAATGCGGCAGGAATTCAGTGCCAATGTGTCCCATGAATTAAAGACACCGCTTACATCAATTTCCGGTTATGCGGAACTGATCGAGACCGGAATGGCATCGGAGCAGGATACGGTGCGTTTTGCCCATGGAATCCATAACAGTGCAAACCGTCTGCTTACTTTAATCAATGATATTATCCGCCTGTCGGAGTTGGACGGCACGGAAGAGGAAGCGGACACGGAACTTCTGAATCTCCATGAGATGGCGAAGAATTGTGTGGAAATGCTCTCCATGAGTGCCGAGAAACACAATGTGACTATTCAGCTTGACGGAACAGATGCCTATGTGACGGCGAACAGACAGATGATGGAAGAGCTGCTGTATAATCTGTGTGATAACGCCATCCGGTATAATAATCCCGGGGGAAGCGTGAATGTACAGACCTACTCCAGAGAAGGACATACCAATCTCGTGGTAAAAGACACCGGAATCGGCATCTCCAAGGAACACCAGGAGAGGATTTTTGAGCGTTTTTACCGCGTGGACAAGAGCCGATCCAAGTCCACCGGAGGCACCGGGTTAGGGCTTGCCATCGTAAAACACATCATCGCCAAGAGCCACGCCAAGCTGCAGCTCGAGAGCGAACCCGGCAAAGGAACCACGATACGGGTAATATTTTCTTGACTTTTTCCAACACAGGGTCTATACTGTGTATAGTTTAAAGATGATTACTAGAGTAAGAGTGGACGCGTGCCACTCTTTCTTGTTGTTGTGATGACAGTTCATATCAGTAAAGGAGGGCATACATGTCCAAACGAGAGGACTACGAAAGCAGAACCGAAGAACTGCTTACGCCTATCGCAGAAGTAAATCAGGTGGAGATCTACGATGTGGAGTATGTAAAGGAAGGCAGTGACTACTATTTAAGAGCCTATATCGACAAGCCGGAGGGTGTGAACATTCTGGATTGTGAAAATGTCAGCAGAGCATTATCCGAAGCACTCGACAAGGCGGATTTCATTCCGGATGCGTATATTTTGGAGGTCAGCAGCCCGGGCCTGGGCAGAACTCTGAAAAAGGATAAGCATTTACAGAAGAGCATCGGCGAAGAGGTGGAGATCAAACTGTTTAAACCCATCGACAAATGCAAGGAATTTTCAGGCATTCTGGATAGCTTTGATGCAGATACTGTTACGATCACAGAAGAAGGAACCCCGAGGACTTTTGCCAGAGCAGACGTCGCACTGATCCGCCTGGCGTTAGACTTTTGATACTATTCAGAACCAAAGAGCGAAGGATAGTTATAGCTTGTAGAATAAGAAGAAACCATACACTAAGAAAAGGCGAAAGCCGGAATGGAGGAAATGATGAATAAGGAATTAATGGAGGCACTGGATGTTCTGGAGAAGGAGAAGGAGATCAGCAAGGAAACCTTGTTTGAAGCCATCGAGAACTCCCTGATGACAGCCTGCAAGAACCATTTTGGAAAGGCTGACAATATCCATGTGGAGATCAATAGAGAGACCTGCGATTTCCTGGTATATGCAGAGAAGGAAGTCGTACCCACCAAGGACGATGTAGAGGATGACTGCTTACAGATCGCTCTGGAGGATGCACAGGAAATCTCCCAAAAGGCACAGGTCGGTGACATGATCCATGTAGAGATCAAGTCCAAAGAGTTCGGACGTATCGCTACCCAGAATGCCAAGAACGTGATCTTACAGAAGATCCGCGAGGAAGAGAGAAGCGTGATCTACAATCAGTACTACGAGAAGGAAAAGGATGTTGTCACCGGCGTGGTACAGCGCTATGTCGGCAAAAACATCAGCATCAACCTGGGTAAGGCAGATGCCATGCTGACCGAGAACGAGCAGGTAAAGGGTGAGGTATTCAAACCCACCGAGCGTATCAAGGTCTACATCGTAGAAGTGAAGAACACCCCGAAGGGACCCCGTATCAATGTCAGCCGTACCCATCCGGAACTGGTAAAGAGACTGTTTGAGTCTGAAGTTACCGAGATCAAGGACGGCACCGTAGAGATCAAGAGCATTGCCAGAGAGGCCGGCAGCCGTACCAAGATCGCTGTGTGGAGCAACAACCCCAATGTAGATGCAGTCGGCGCCTGCGTAGGTATGAACGGTGCCCGTGTCAATGCTATCGTAGAAGAGCTGCGTGGTGAGAAGATCGATATCGTGAACTGGGATGAGAACCCCGGTAACCTGATCCAGAATGCACTTTCTCCCGCCAAGATCGTAGCAGTATTTGCGGATCCCGATGAGAAGACCGCAAAGGTAGTTGTCCCCGATTATCAGCTGTCGCTGGCGATCGGTAAGGAAGGTCAGAATGCAAGACTGGCAGCAAGACTGACCGGTTACAAGATCGACATCAAATCCGAGACACAGGCCAAGGATGCTCCCGGCTTCCGTTATGAGGATTATGTGGACGATTACGAGGATGAAACCGAAGACGATTTTGATGGAGAGCAGGAATAATCAATGGCAAAAAAGATTCCACTGAGGCAGTGCGTAGGCTGCGGAGAAATGAAAGGCAAAAAAGAAATGCTGCGTGTTCTGAAGACTCCGGAAGGAGAGATCTGTTTAGATACAACGGGCAAAAAGAACGGACGTGGCGCATATATATGCAGACAGAAGGAATGTCTGCAGAAGGCCCGAAAGAATAAAGGCTTAGAGCGTTCTTTCAAGATGAGTATTTCTCCGGAAAGTTATGATATGCTGGAAAAGGAGTTTGATCAGCTTGAAACAGAATAAGATTTATTCCCTTTTGGGACTTGCGATGAGGGGGCGTAACCTGGTAAGCGGTGAATTCCAGACGGAGGACGCTGTGAAAAAAGGTTCTGCCATGTTGGTGATCGTTGCAGAAGATGCATCCGCCAATACGAAAAAGTTGTTTCACGACAAATGTTCCTATTATGAAGTCCCGGTATACGAATATGGCACAAAAGAAGAGCTCGGCTGGGCAATCGGCCGGAACTTAAGATCTTCGATAGGTGTGTGTGATGCGGGACTGGCAGATGCACTCATCAAGCAATTGGAAGCAAATTTGCCAGGTTAGGCAGAATGGAGGAAAGCATGGCGAAAATCAAAGTACATGAACTCGCAAAAGAATTAGAATTACAGAGTAAGGATATATTGAATTTTTTACAGGAAAAAGGAATTGAGGCGAAAGCTGCACAGAGCTCGCTGGAAGAGGATGCGGCAGCACTGGTACGTAACAGCTTAGGACAGAAGAAGGCGGCTGCAGCACCTGCTGCAGAAAAAGAGGCTCCCGCAAAGGCTGAAAATACAAAGTCTCTTGAGGAAAAGGCGCAGGAGGAAACAAAATCTCCCGAAGAGACGAAAAAGAAGAAAAAGATCATCTTTGTAAGCAACCCTCAGAATTCCAAGATGCCCGGACAGCGTCAGGGTGGACAGAACGGACAGGGACAGAGAAATGCCGGCGGACAGCGTCCGAACCAGGGACAGAATAACAGATACCAGAACAACGGTTATCAGAACAATTCTTACAATAACCGTGTGCAGACCCAGGCTCCAGTACGTCCCATCAAGCCGCTGACCCCGCCTTCTCCCACACCCAGTGTGGCAATGGTACCCGGCAATAAGGGACAACAGCCTGCGAAAAAGCCTGTAAACAATACCGCAGCCACGCAGGCTCCTGTAAAGGAACAGGCAGCGCAGAGTACCAATACCGTAGCCACGCAGACAGCGCAGAATACACAGAATACTGCACAGGCAAGACCTGCGGACAGACCGCAGAACAATAACCGCGACAACCGTCAGGGTGGTTACGGACAGAATAATTACGGACAGAACCGTGATAATCGTGGACAGAACGATCGTGGTCAAGGCGGTTATAATCGTGATAACAGAGATGGCAATCGTGATAATCGTCAGGGTGGCTATGGTCAGGGCAACCGCCAGGGCGGACAGAACGCAAACAGAGGAGGTATGGGCAATGGCAGACCTCAGGGAGGCGGATTTAACAGACAGGGTCGTCCGGGTATGGAAGGCGGCCAGGGTGATCGCAGAAATAACGGCAACGGTGAGCGCGGTTACGGCAATAACGGCCGCGACCAGAGAGGCAATGGCGGATCGGGTAATCGATTCGGAGATAACAGACAGAATAAGGGCTTCGCTCCGGAACCTGCAGGCAAAGATATGGAGAAGAAGCGCGAAGATGAAAAGAGACGTTTCAGCCAGGAGAAGGACAACAAGCGCTCCAAGAAGGACCATATCTACGAGGACGAGGACGCACTGAAGAACAAGCCCGGACGTTTCATCAAGCCGGAAAAGAAGAAGGAAGAGGTACAGGAAGAGCAGATCAAGGTGATCGTGCTGCCGGAATCCATCACCATCAAAGAACTGGCTGAGAAGATGAAGTTACAGCCTGCAGCCATCATCAAGAAGCTGTTCCTGGAAGGTAAGGTCGTAACCGTGAACCAGGAGATCTCCTATGAAGATGCAGAAAACATCGCCATGGAATATGACATTCTTTGTGAAAAAGAGGTCAAGGTTGATGTCATCGAAGAGCTGCTGAAGGAAGACGAAGAGAAAGAGGAAGATCTGGTGGAAAGACCTCCCGTAATCTGTGTTATGGGTCACGTTGACCATGGTAAGACTTCCCTGTTAGACGCTATTCGTAAGACCAACGTAACCGATCGCGAGGCAGGTGGTATCACCCAGCACATCGGTGCTTATACTGTAAATGTGGGAGATCGCAAGATCACCTTCTTAGATACTCCCGGACACGAAGCATTTACTGCCATGCGTATGCGTGGTGCCAATGCGACCGATATTGCTATCCTGGTAGTAGCAGCGGATGATGGCGTAATGCCCCAGACGGTAGAAGCGATCAACCATGCAAAGGCAGCAGGCGTTGAGATCATCGTAGCAGTGAACAAGATCGATAAGCCCTCTGCAAACATTGATCGTGTAAAGCAGGAGCTGGCTGAGTATGAGCTGATCCCCGAGGATTGGGGCGGAAGCACCGTATTTGCACCCGTATCCGCAAAAAGCGGCGAGGGCATCGACCAGCTGCTTGACATGATCCTGCTGACTGCAGACATCATGGAACTGAAGGCGAACCCCAAGAGAAAGGCAAGAGGTCTGGTCATCGAGGCAGAGCTGGATAAGGGACGCGGTCCTGTGGCTACCGTACTGGTACAGAAGGGTACCCTGCATGTGGGAGACTTTATCTCCGCAGGTGTGGCTCATGGTAAGGTAAGAGCCATGATCGATGACAAGGGACGCAGAGTCAAGGAAGCAGGACCTTCTACTCCCGTAGAGATCTTGGGTCTGTCCGATGTTCCCAGTGCCGGTGAAGTATTCCTGGCACATGATAATGATAAGACAGCAAAATCCTATGCGGAGACCTACCTGGCACAGAATAAGGAAAAGATGCTGGAAGAGACCAAGGGCAGAATGTCCTTAGATGATCTGTTCAGCCAGATCCAGGAAGGCAATCTGAAGGAACTGAACCTGATCGTCAAAGCTGACGTACAGGGTAGTGTAGAGGCAGTAAAACAGTCCCTGATGAAGCTGTCCAATGAAGAAGTAGTAGTAAAATGTATCCACGGCGGCGTAGGTGCCATCAACGAGTCCGACGTATCCCTGGCAAGTGCGTCCAACGCGATCATCATCGGATTCAACGTCCGTCCCGATGCGACTGCCAAGGCAACCGCAGAGAGAGAAGGCGTGGATGTACGTCTGTACAAGGTCATCTACCAGGCCATCGAAGATATCGAAGCTGCCATGAAGGGTATGCTGGATCCCGTATACGAGGAGAAGGTGATCGGTCATGCAGAGGTTCGTCAGATCTTCAAGGCATCCGCTATCGGTAACATTGCCGGTTCCTATGTCTTAGACGGTGTATTCCAGAGAGGCTGTAAGGTTCGTATCACCCGTGAGGGCGAGCAGATCTTCGAGGGCAACCTGGCTTCCCTGAAGAGATTCAAAGATGATGTGAAGGAAGTTAAGGCAGGATATGAGTGTGGTCTCGTATTCGAAGGCTTTGACAAGATGCAGGAGCTGGATATCGTAGAAGCCTACATCATGGTCGAGGTACCACGCTAAAGAGAATATCTAAGGCGTGAAAATACCACGCCTAAGATATTCTAAAGCTTTAGCGCGAAGTTTCGCGAAGCGAAACTTCCGGTGTAGTACGAAGCGAAACTTCCGGTGTGGTACGAAGCGAAGCTTTTGGTATATCATGGTTTAGGTTTGAAGTAAGAAGGAATAAGAATGAGAAAAAATAGTGTAAAAAATACCCGTGTGAACGGGGAAGTGCAGCGTGTCCTGGCGGAGATCATCCGGGGCGGTCTTAAGGACCCCCGGATCAGTCCCTGGACCAGTGTGGTCGCTGTGGAAGTGGCACCGGATTTAAAAAGCTGTAAGGCATGGATCAGTGTGTTGGGAGACGAGGAAGTCAGAAAGTCTACCCTGCAGGGCTTAAAGAGTGCCGAAGGCTATATCCGCAGAGAACTGGCGCGTACCATCAATCTGCGCAACACTCCGGATATTACTTTTGTGATGGACCAGTCCATTGAATACGGTGTCAATATGTCCCATAAGATCGATGAGGTCATTGCTGCGGACGAACAGGCACAGAAGCCGGAAAATGAAGTTATGGAAGAAACAGAGGAAGGTGACGAATAATGGATTTGCGTGAGGAATGTCGTGGTGCAAAAAAGATCGGCATCAGCGGACATATTCGTCCCGACGGAGACTGCGTGGGTGTATGTCTGTCCTTACAGATGTACCTGCGTAAACTCCTTCCGGAAGCAGAAGTTACCATATATTTACAGAAGCCTTCCGAAGAGTTTTCCTATTTGAAGGGATACGATGAGATTCAGACCGAATGTCTGGAGCAGGATCCTTTTGATATATATTTTGCGCTGGATTGCAGTGGAGACCGACTGGGAGACGCAGAGAAATATTTTCAGAATGCGAAAAAGAAGATCAACATCGATCATCACATCAGCAATTCCGGCTGCGGTGATGTAAATCTCGTCCGTCCCGAGGTGGGCAGTGCCTGTGAGGTACTGTATCACATCATGGATGCCGAACTTATTGACAGAGATATTGCGGAAGCACTGTACACCGGCATCATCCACGATACCGGCGTATTCCAGTATTCTAATACGACACCGGAGACATTGCAGGCAGCGGCATTTTTGATCTCTTTCGGATTTAATTTTCCCAAGCTGATCGAGGAAAGCTTTTATCAGAAGACATATCTGCAGACACAGATCATGGGCAGAGCCCTGATGGAGAGCATACGTTTCATGGACGGTCGCTGTATCGTGAGCATGGTGGATCGCAAGACTATGGATTTCTACAATGCGGTTCCGGGAGATCTGGACGGCATTGTAAACCAGCTGCGCAATATTAAGGGAATCGACTGTGCGATTTTCATGTATGAGACCGGTGTACTGGAGTACAAGGTCAGCATGCGTTCCAATGAGAAGGTTGATGTGGCGAAGGTGGCATCTTTCTTTGGAGGTGGCGGACATGTACGTGCCGCAGGCTGCACCATGAAGGGAACTTTCCATGACTGCATCAATAATTTGTCACTGCACATCGATAAGCAATTGCGGGGAGAACAGGATTAATGGACGGCATCATCAATGTATACAAGGAAGCAGGTTTTACCTCTCATGATGTGGTAGCCAAGCTTCGTGGGATCTGCCGGCAGAAAAAGATAGGGCACACAGGTACACTGGATCCACAGGCTACCGGTGTGCTTCCTGTATGTCTGGGGAGTGCTACCAGAGCATGCGAAATGCTGACGGACAGGACCAAAGAATATGTGGCAGAACTTTTGCTGGGGAAGATCACAGATACCCAGGATACCACGGGAACCGTTTTGGAAGAGCGGGAAGTAGCGGTGGATGAGGCACAGGTACGTGAAGTGATCGGAAGCTTTGTCGGCGGTTATGACCAGATCCCGCCTATGTATTCCGCGCTGAAGGTCAACGGAAAGAAGCTTTATGAACTGGCCAGGGCAGGTAAAGAAGTAGAACGGCAGGCAAGACACGTGGATCTGCCGGCGATCGAGATCCTGGAGATCCGGCTTCCGGTGGTGAAATTCCGTGTGGAATGCTCCAAGGGAACCTATATTCGCAGTCTTTGTGCCGATATTGGTGGGAAGCTTGGCTGCGGTGGCACCATGCAGAGCCTCGTCCGCACCAGAGTCGGAGAATTCCGGCTTAAAGATGCCCTGACACTGACACAGCTGCAGGAACTTCGGGATACGGGCAGATTAGAGGAGGCACTGCTTCCCACGGACCGTATTTTTGCGGATTTTAATGCAGTGCATGTAGAGGAAAAATGGCGGAAATTGATCGATAACGGGAACGCTTTTTATCCGGGACAGACCATGGAGCAGACTACTTATCCTGTGGGAGAGTGGGTGCGTGTTTACAGAGAGGATGACAGCTTTGTGGGCATTTATGCGTATGACGGGGCAAAAGAATGGTACAAGCCCGTGAAAATCTTCCCCAGTAACACAGAAAGCAGGAAATAGACTTGGAAATTATTGCAGGAACAACAGACTTTTATCTGGAAAAAGATACAGCGGTAGCCATCGGCAAATTTGACGGTGTGCATTTGGGGCACAGAAGACTTTTAGAGGAAATCCTGAATAGGAAAAAGAACGGACTGGCAGCCTGTGTTTTCACTTTTGATCCCACACCGGCGGTGCTGTTCGGACTGTCGGATGGAAAAGAATTGACGACAAGAGAAGAGAAAAGACGTCTCTTCGAACGTCTGGGTATCGACATCCTGATCGAGTTCCCGCTGACAAAAGAGACTGCGGCCACAGAACCGGAGCGTTTCGTGACAGAGATTCTGGCGAAGCAGATGAATACCCGTTTTGTGGCGGCAGGTGAAGATCTGTCTTTTGGAAAAAATGGTGCAGGCAATGCCGAGCTTTTAGAGAAAATGGCTCCGCAGTTAGGTTTTTGTGTCCGGACCATAGAGAAGATCGAAGTGGATGGCATCGAGGTCAGCTCCACTTACATCCGCAAGCTGGTGGAAGAGGGGCGGATGGAAGAAGCAGAAAAGATGCTGGGAATGCCCTATACTCTGGTGGGATGCGTGGAACATGGCAACCATATCGGTCATACTTTGGGATTTCCCACGGTAAATCTCCTGCCGCCCGCAGGCAAACTTCTGCCTCCCAACGGTGTCTATTATGCGGCAGTACGTTATAATGGGAAAATCTACAAAGCCATCAGCAATGTGGGAACCAAACCGACTGTTTCTTCCGAAAAAAGGATGGGAGTGGAATCCTATCTGTACGATTTTGATCTGGACATCTACGGACAGGAGATCGAGGTGGCATTAAAAAGCTTCCGACGCCCGGAACGCAGATTCGGATCGTTGGAAGAACTTAAGAAGCAGCTGGACCTGGATATTGCGGATGGGCGAAACGCATAGAAAAACGGCTGTTATGCGCAAAAATGGTGGAAAACGCGTAAAATTTTGTAAAGAAAAGTAAAAGAAAAGTAAAATTTACATTGCAAGTTTTTATTCTATCTCGTAAAATATATTTTGGATTGTTTCTATTTAGAATAAAGTTTGAAAATAATTATTTTGTTTTTTCGTAAGAGAATCGAGAGAGATTGAGGGATTAAAAATGAGCTTTGGAACAATATTGACAATGGCCGGAGGTCTGGGACTGTTTTTATTCGGAATGGAACTTATGAGTGATTCCATCGAGAAGGTAGCAGGTGCCAAGCTTCGTCGTATTCTGGAGATTTTCACCACGAATCGTTTCATGGGTATGATCGTAGGTATTATTTTCACCGGTATCATCCAGTCTTCCTCAGCATGTACGGTCATGGTCGTCAGCTTCGTTAACTCCGGGCTGATGAATCTGTATCAGGCAGCGGGAGTTATCCTCGGTGCCAACATCGGTACTACCATCACCTCACAGCTGGTATCATTTAATTTATCGAAAATAGCACCGCTGATCTTATTAGTAGGTGTGGTCGTGATGATGTTCACGAAAAAAGAAAAAGTCCGCAAGGTTGCGGAAGTGGTCGTAGGATTCGGTATCCTGTTCGTGGGCTTAAGTACCATGTCCCAGGCGATGGCGAATATGAAGAACGAACCTCAGGTAGTGAATCTGCTGATGTCCCTGAAGAACCCGTTCTTAGCTACACTTATGGGATTCGCCCTGACTGCTGTTATTCAGAGCTCATCCGTAACGGTCAGTATCGTACTTTTACTTGCCAATCAGGATCTGCTGCCGTTACCTATTACACTGTACATTATCTTAGGATGTAATATCGGTGCCTGTGCTACCGCAATGTTAGCTTCCATGACCGGTAAAAAGGATGCGAAGAGAGCTGCACTGATCCATCTGCTGTTCAATATCATTGGCACTGTTATTATCTACATTGCTCTGTTTGTGGCAGGAGATCAGATCGTGGAACTGATCAAGTCTATCTCCGCAGACAACGGCCGGTTCGTGGCAAATGCGCATACGATGATCAAGATCGCTCAGGTAATCATGCTGTTCCCGTTCACCGGCTGGCTGGTGAAGATGACCTACCTGATCGTTCCCGGCGAAGATCAGAAGGTTGGTTACAGAGAAAGCTATCAGTTAAAATACATCGGAGACAAAGTGGTGTTCAACCCCGCTACCGCAGTGGTAGAGGTTGTCAAGGAGCTGGAGCGTATGGCTTCCCTGGCGGAGGAGAACTTAAACCGTGCCATGAATGCGCTGATTACATTAGATGAAGAAGACATTGAGGAAGTCTACGAGGTAGAGAAAAATATCAACTTCCTGAACCATGCCATTACAGATTATCTGGTGAAGATCAACCAGACGACGCTGCCCATCGAAGACTTGAACAGTCTGGGTGCCCTGTTCCATGTGGTGAACGATATCGAGCGTATCGGTGACCATGCAGAGAACGTAGCGGATGCCGCCAGACAGCGCAAGGAAGAGGGAATCTCCATCAGTAAGGAAGCCCAGAAGGAACTGGGAGACATGCTGGAGATGGTCAATAAGATCATTCGTTATGCCGTAGAGATGTTCGCCAAGAGCGATGAGACCCATATGCAGGAGATCGTCACTTTAGAGGATCAGGTAGATGAGAAAGAACGCGAACTGCAGAAGAAGCATGTAGAGCGTCTTACCAAGGGAGAATGTTCTCCCGAAGCCGGTATGATCTTCTCTGATATCGTATCCGGTCTGGAGAGAGTTGCGGATCATGCTACCAACATTGCATTCGCCATTACCACGGAAGAGGAAATGGATGAAGGCAAAGTAAATAACTAGATACATGACAGAAGCTGTAAAAGGCTGCCCTACATATCATATATGTGGGACAGCCTTTTTTGGAAGTTATAGAAATGAAATGATAGCTTTTACCAAATATAAGGACTACTGTACATTCAACTCGGAGAGAATCTCATCTACCATATCCTGAGTTGTCTTCACATAGTTGTCCATAGCGGCATCTACATTGCCACCCTTTACAACCACTTCAGCGATGACTGCGTTCTTGGCATCGGTGATGGTGCCACCGTAGTTGGTGATGGCATCACAGGATGCGGAATGAGGAGCATCTACGCTGTGCTCGGAGAAAAACTCGTTACATTCTTTGGTCAGGTCGGTAGCGGATTCAAAACCATTCTCTAAGGAGCAGATCATGGAAGAAGGATCAATAGCATTCTTTTTCCATAGAGCACTGGGATCGGAAGGGTTCAGGCGAAGATGAAATTCACCATCTTTATACTCATAGGTCTTTGCATTGTCGGTACCTTCACCGGTAACAATAGTTTCTGCTTTGGTAGACCAGTGATAACCCTCAGCACCGTATACCCACAGTGTCTGTACAGTGCCACCATCAAACATGGTTTCGAAGACTGCATCAAAAATTGCCTGTTCTCTGGAATCATCGCCGTCACCGTCATCAATAATGCAGTACACAGGAGATTCTCGGTTCAGGTAGCCATCCATTTCAGCGAGGGGAGCCAGTCTTGCCAGCCCGGAATCCACACCGTTTTTGTCCATGTTGTTGATCAGATTATCGTTCCAGTAACCGGACCAGTAAGTGAAAGCGCCGAAGGAACCGGACTGGTCAGAAGACCACCATTTTTCACGAACATCCTTGGTACCCATGGTCAGGGACTCGGGATCGATAACGCCGTCAGCGTAAGCCTGCTGTAAACGAAGCAGAGCATCCTTGGTCTCTTGAGTGTTGAAACCATCATACCATACACCATTCTCATCATAAGTGAAGTTGGGGTATGCATTCTGCCAGAACTGAGGCAGGTAGTTGGTATAAGGAGCCTCAGAACCGATAAAGCCTGCCGCAGCAACGCCATAGGTATCATTCTTGCCGTTGCCGTCAGGATCCTGCTCGGTGAATGCCTTTAACATTGCATAGTAGGAATCCCAGTCGGTAACATCTTCAGCCTTCATGCCAACAGCATCCAGCCATGCCTGTTTTACATAAGTGATACAACCGCCGCCAAGACCGGTGGACAGACCATACTGTCTGCCATCGATACGAACGCTCTGGTTCACTGCGGGAAGTACCATATGGCTCTGGAACTTTGCATTATCATAGGCATCTGTCATATCCCACAGAAGACCGGTTTTTGCATATTCGGCATACTGACTTGCATTCAGCAGAATCACATCAGGATAATCACCGCTGGCGAACAGACGACCGACACCATCTACATAACTGGAATGGTCTAACTGCTGGATATTCAGGCTGATGGGATGACCAAGTGCTTCACTGACAGCAACGTCCCACTGTTCGATGAACTTGTCCTGATAAGCATCTACGGATGCATTGAAAGTACCGTCTACGACGAGGGTAACCTTGTCCAGCACATAGCCGTTATCGGAAGAAGCGGCGCTTTCGGTAGCCGCTGCAGTGCCTGCGGCATCGGTGGATGCTGCGGGAGTATCGGAACCCTGGTTTCCGCAGGCGGTGAGTGCGGTCAGCATGGAAACTGACAGCAGTAAGCTTAAGATCTTGTTTCTTTTCATTGTAATCCTCCTTGTTTTCCGAAGGAAAATCCGAGCCTCTATGGTGAGGAGAGGATTTATCCTCCTTGTTTTCCGAAGGAAAATCCAGACCTCTATGTCGAGGAGAGGATTTATCCTTCTTGTTTTAAAAATACATCTCTCTATAGCAAATGGCTTACCACCATAGTGCTCAGTGTAATGGGATCTCGAGGATCTGTCCTCTGCCGTATTCATAGGTCTTCTGACCTTCTTCGGTCAGATCCGGCTGGGCAAATCCTACATATAATGTAGCGGATGTACCATCACAGTTACGGTTACCGGAATCATCTACTGTAGTAAATGCCACGGCGGGAACTTCAATCCGTAATTCCCGGTCTGCTCCGGCTTCCAGGCGGATCCGCTCAAAGGCTGCCAACTTGTGATTCGGCACTTCATTGGCGGAGCCATTCACATGGACATAAACCTGTATGACATCACTTAAGTCACGATCCGTGGGATTCTGACAGTGCAGAGTGATCTGTGCGGAGGGAATCTCCCTCGTGTATTCTACCTCTGACACTTTCGCTTCTGTAATCTGTAATTCTCCGTATGTCAGTCCGAAGCCGAAAGGCTTCCAGGGTTTGCCTTCCAAATAACGGTAGGTACGTCCGGTCATGCGATAATCGGTAATGTCCGGAAGAGGACTATCATTATAATAGAAGGTAAGTGGCAGTTTGCCGCCGGGAGATACTTTGCCAAACAGAATATCCGCAATAGCACGTCCACCTTCGCCGCCGGGATACCAGGCATGCAGGATCGCAGACACCTGATCCTCATAAGCGGATAGATCTATGGGGCTTCCGGCGAGATCGACCAGAATCACCGGAGTGCCGGTAGCAAGTACCTGTTCCACTAGGTCTCTCTGAATCTTGGGAAGCAATAGATCCGGTTTGTCACCGCTGGCAAACGCATTGCCGGCATCTCCCTGTTCACCTTCCAGTGTAATATCGAGACCGACGCAGAGGATGGCGAGATCGCAGGACTGCGCCAAAGCCACAGCCTCCGGGATGCGGTAATTCTGAAATACCTTCCGAATAGAAGGATCGTCATAGAGCAGACACCCTTCCGCATAATTCACATCCCAGTCGGTATCTTCGCAGATTCTTATGATGCCTTCCACCACAGTGATGGAGCGGGGCGGGGTACCGTTGTAATTGCCGACTAATGCGGCATGACTGTCGGCGTTGGGACCGATGACTGCCACACGTTTTTTATCCTTCAGGGAAAGGGGCAGTGTGCCGTTATTTTTTAACAGTACACAGCTCTCCACAGCAGCCTGATAAGCCAGTTCTCTGTGCTTCTTGCAGCCCACCACATTGTATGGAATTTCGTCTAATATACTGTGGTCAAAGAGTCCCAACAGATATCTGGTGGTGAAGAGGCGCACGGCACTGCGGCGGATCTCTTCTTCGCTCACTTTTCCCTGTTTATATGCCTGTAAGATATATTCATAGGTACAGCCGCAGTTTAAGTCACAGCCCTTCTCCAGGGCGAGAGCAGCAGAATCTTCAGGAAAAGCAGTCACATGGTGTCCTTCGTGGAAATCCCGGATTGCCCAGCAATCGGAGACGAAATGTCCTTGAAAATGCCATTTACCGCGAAGTACTTCTTCCATAAGATAGGAGTGTGCACAACAGGGTTCCTCGTTGGTGCGATTGTAGGCACCCATGACAGCTTCCACATCTGCCTGCTTTACCAGGGCTTCAAAAGCGGGAAGATATGTCTCCCACAGATCTTTTTTCGTAGCCTTGGCGTCAAAACTGTGACGCAGGGCTTCCGGACCGGAGTGTACCGCAAAATGTTTGGCACAGGCGGCGGTAGTTAAGTACCCGTCCCGTTTCGTTTGTAATCCTTCTACAAAGGCACAGCCAAGGGTAGCAGTAAGCATGGGGTCTTCTCCGTAGGTCTCCTGACCTCTTCCCCAGCGGGGATCGCGGAAGATATTGATATTGGGAGACCACATGGTCACACCCTTATAGCGCGTACGATCCTCCAGACGGGAATATGCGTTATATTTTGCCCTGGCTTCCAGTGCGATGGAACCGGCAATTTTTTGCAGAAGATCACGGTCAAAAGTTGCGCCCAGACCGATCGCCTGTGGATAGCAGGTGGCAGTGCCGGCTCTGGCGACTCCATGGAGCGCTTCGCTCCACCAGTCATAGGCGGGAACGCCCAGACGTGGAATCGCGGGAGAGGAGTGCAGCAGCTGCGATGCAACTTCTTCGATTGTCATTTTTGCTACCAGTGCGGCAGCTTTTTCTCTGGCTTCTGTACGATTCATAAAGCACCTCTTCTTTATATTGTTCATAAATTGGTACTGCTTTCATTTGAGATTATTGTACGTGAAAAATGCTTAAGCTGCACGACAAAAAGAAAATACTTATAGGACAAAAATTGCTATTTCAGGGAAAATAGTGGAAATCTGGAATGGAATATGGTATGTAGAATACAGACGGTACAAAATTTGATTTGTGATTCTTTCGATGAAAGGAATCGTCTGCGGAATGGAGATTAGTATGAATACAGTAAAACCGTTTTATGAGAGCAGAAAAAAGGTCTATGACTGTCATGTCTGGTGGCATCCGAACTTCCCATTTCATCTGCATAAGCATATGGAATTTGTTCATTTGACGGAAGGAGAGATGGATGCCACGGTAGCGGGAGTAAAATATCATCTGACTACCGGAGATTGTCTGATGATCTACCCGAATCAGATTCATTCTTACAGCTCTGTGGGAGAGGTGGGGATGCTTCTGATCATTGCGGATATGGATTACATTGGGGAATTTCAGGAAGAACTTACCTATTATGATATGAAGTCTCCCTATTTTCAGAAAGGGATGCTCAGCCGGTACGGACAGATGGTGTTAGACATCCTGGCGGACATCGGGTTACATAAGGAACTGCGACCGTTCAGGCAGGATAAAGGGCTGTTAATGGCACTGCTTGCGGACATGTATGAAAATATTGCGGTGATTAAAAAGGACAAGCCATCTGACCTGAATATTACGCAGAGGCTGTTACAATATATCAACGACAATATTACCGTAGAACTGACAGCACAGAAGGTGGCAAAAGAGCTGGGGATCAGCCCGTATTATCTGTCTCACATTTTTTCTTCTCAGTTGAATATTTCATTTCCCTCTTATGTAGCGCAGCAGCGGATGATTCTGGCATGCAATCTGTTAAAGGACAGCCGCAAAACCGTGACGGAGATCAGCTACGAGTGTGGATTTCCCAACATGCGCTCTTTCCATCGCAGTTTCCAGAAACGGTATGAATGCACCCCTACCCAGTGGCGGGAGAGAAGCCATCGGGGAACCGATGAAAAAATACGACATCAGCTCTGGAATCAGGAAAAGGTGGAGGCAGAAAACTCTCTGCAGTAAAATATTTCCTTTTCTCTGCTTTGGAAGTGTAGTATACTGTCTGTGGACAAACCTGTGACAAGGATAGCGAAAGGCGGTAAATATATGACAGCGGAGATCATCTGTGTAGGCACCGAAATATTACTGGGGAACATTGTGAATACCAATGCGGCATATCTTGCGGAAAAGCTGGCAGGAGCCGGACTGGACTGCTACTACCAGACGGTGGTGGGAGATAATGCGGAGAGACTGGCGGGAGTACTGAAATGTGCCATGGAACGCTCGGATGTGATTCTGTTATCCGGCGGACTGGGTCCCACGGAGGATGATCTGACCAAGGAGACCGTGGCAAAGGTCTGCGGGAAAAATTTATCTGTGGATGATCACAGCATGGAACGGATCGCAGAATTTTTTGCTGTAAGAGACATACAGCCTACGGATAATAACTGGAAACAGGCCATGGTACCCGAAGGAGCGAAGGTTCTGGATAATGACAACGGAACCGCTCCGGGCATTATTCTGGAGACAGACAGGAACCGTATTGTATTATTACCGGGGCCTCCTGCGGAGCTGATCCCGATGTTCGAGCAGCAGGTATTCCCGTATCTGGAGGGCCTGACTCCCGGAATTATCTGCTCCCAGACTGTGAAGATCTGCGGTGTGCCGGAGAGCCAGGTGGAGGATACCCTGAAGGATCTGATCGCCGAACAGACAAATCCGACCATAGCCACCTATGCCAAGACCGGCGAGGTACATATCCGGGTGACGGCTTCCGGGGAGAATGCCAAGGCAGCCGGAAAAGCCATCAAACCTGTGGTGAAGGAATTAAAATCCCGTTTCGGAGCGGATATTTACAGCACAAAAGGGGAGACGACGCTGGAAACGGCAGTGGCGGATCTACTGCTTGCCAACGATCTGACGGTGACTACCGCAGAGTCCTGCACCGGCGGTATGATCGCTGCAAGGATTATCAACGTGCCCGGGGTATCGGAATGCTATAAGGCGGGACTGGTAACTTATTCGAACAAAGCCAAGAGAAAATTTTTGGGTGTACGCAAGAGCACACTGGATAAATACGGTGCTGTCAGCAGCAAAACCGCCGGTGAAATGGCAAAGGGAGCGGCAATGCTGATGAAGTCGGATGTGGCAGTGGCAGTGACCGGCATTGCGGGTCCGGACGGTGGAACCGAGGAGAAGCCGGTAGGGCTGGTATACATCGGATGTAGCGTGAAGGGAGAGCTTACGGTGAAGGAATATCATTTCTCAGGAACCCGCAGCCAGATCAGAGAGGCAACCACCTGTGCAGCGCTGATCCTGATGCGCAGCTGTATACTGAAATACTTCAGCAAGGTTACTTTTGGTAAAAAGTAACAAAAAAATAATTTGTGAGATACCCTCAAAACGTAGGGGGTAAAAATTGTAGATAGTGCCGAAAAAAAAGAAATGTATCATGCGTCCTTGCGGGAAGCGGGGATGTGTGGTACATTCTTTTTATATCTTGTAGCGGAGTAATTCGCTGACATGTCTTTCTATCTCTGATTATCGGCAATTCAGGCATTCGCCAAAATTTCAGACGATTATCGGGACAAAATTAGTAAATAGGGGGGGATGCTATTAAAGGGAGTTTTATTGGACATAAAATAGATATAATAAAAATAGACATTGACAAACACGAACAAATGTTTTATCCTAAATAAAAGCAGAACATTTGTTCCTTGTAAGAAAAGGAGATTAACATGGAAAAAGACGATAAGCTTAAAGCATTGGATGCGGCACTGAGCCAGATTGAGAAGCAATATGGAAAGGGCGCGGTAATGAAGCTGGGAGATCCCACAGCGCAGATGAATGTGGAGACCATTCCCACCGGTTCTTTAAGTTTGGATATAGCCTTGGGACTGGGTGGTATTCCCAAGGGAAGGATCATCGAGATCTACGGACCGGAATCCAGTGGTAAGACCACCGTTACCTTACATATGATCGCAGAGGTACAGAAGAGAGGTGGTATTGCCGGATTCATCGATGCGGAGCATGCCTTAGATCCCGTCTATGCGAAGAATATCGGTGTAGACATTGATAATCTGTACATTTCCCAGCCGGATAACGGTGAGCAGGCACTGGAGATCACTGAGACCATGGTACGTTCCGGCGCCATCGATATTATTGTAGTGGACTCTGTTGCCGCACTGGTACCGAAGGCGGAGATCGACGGTGACATGGGAGACAGCCATGTGGGCTTACAGGCACGACTGATGTCCCAGGCATTGCGTAAGCTGACTGCTGTCATCAGCAAGTCCAACTGTACCGTAATCTTCATCAACCAGCTGCGTGAGAAGGTAGGTGTAATGTTCGGTAATCCCGAGACTACCACCGGTGGTCGTGCATTGAAGTTCTACTCCTCCGTACGACTGGACGTCAGAAGAATCGAAGCGCTGAAGCAGGGCGGTGAAGTCATCGGTAACCGTACCCGTGTCAAAGTCGTTAAGAATAAGATCGCGCCTCCTTTCAAGGAAGCAGAGTTTGATATCATGTTCGGTGAGGGTATTTCCATGGTAGGAGATATTCTGGATCTGGCAGCCAGCTGTGATGTCGTAGCCAAGTCCGGTGCCTGGTATGCCTATGAAGGGAACAAGATCGGACAGGGACGCGAGAATGCCAAGCAGTATCTGAAGGACAATCCTGCCGTCTGTGATGAGATCGCCGAGAAGGTCAGAGAGCATTACGGACTGAAGGCAGACGTTGCTGCCGCAGCCGAGAAAGAAGAGTAGATACATGCTGGTAACACAGGTTACGGAACTTTCCAAATCGAGAAGTAAGGTATATATTGACCAGGAATTCGCCTTTGTATTATACAAAGGCGAATTGCGTCTCTACCATATAAAAGAGGGCGAGCCGTTAAAGGAAGAGGACTACCGGACCATCATGGGGGAAGTACTTCCCAAACGGGCGAAGCTTCGTGCCATGAATCTGTTACAGGGACGAGAATATACCACATCGCAGCTTCGGACGAAGCTGCAGCAGGGCTTTTATCCGCCCAAGATCATAGAGCAGGCAATCGACTATGTGGCAGGATTTCATTATATTGATGACCTGCGGTATGCGGTGGACTATATTACCTATCATGAGGACAGCCGCAGCAGACGTCGGATCGAACAGGATCTGCAGGGCAAGGGAATCTTAGCAGCGACCATAGAAGAGGCATGGCAGGTATGGCGGGAGAACGGTGGTAAGCAGGATGAACAGGCTATGATCCGGGAGCTCCTTCATAAGAAGCACTACGATACAGAAGGCGAGACGGACTGGAAGGAACGGCAGAAGATATACGCCTTCCTGGCAAGGAAGGGGTTTTCCGCGGAAGTAATTCGTAAGGCAATCGGCGGCATGCATGGCGATGATTTTTAAGAATGTCGGATTGAGTGGTATTTACAAGAAATAATGCACAAAGAATATTTTAATATGGGAACTATTTTTGGAGTAATTGCGACTTGTACTTGACAGAGGTGTAATTTCAGTTTACACTAATACTGTTGTGAATTGCTTGTTAGAATGTACATAAATTGCATTCTATTATGAACGATAATTTGTATTGTCGGAGCAAAATGTACAATGAAAATTTCATAAGGAGGTGCTCCTGTAGTGGACACTAATATTGTAATAGTATTAGTGGCTTCTGCGATCGTTCTTGTCGTAGCCGTTATCGCAGCCGTGCTGATCACATCCAAAGTTACTACTTCCCGCCTGAAGAACAATGCGGAGAGTACGATCGGTAATGCGGAGGAGAAGGCAAGAGAGATTATTGATGAAGCTCTGAGAACTGCGGAGAACAAAAAGCGTGAATCACTCCTGGAAGTCAAGGAAGAGTCCATTCGTACCAAGAATGAACTGGACAAAGAGATCAAGGAACGCAGAGCGGAAGCTCAGCGGTATGAGCGCAGAGTTCAGCAGAAGGAAGAGAACATCGACAAGAAAGCAGATGCCATCGAGAAGCGCGAAGCAAGTTTAGCATCCAGAGAAGAAACTCTCAACCGTATGAAGGATGAAGTCTCCAAGCTGAATGAGCAGCGTGTGCAGGAACTGGAACGAATTTCCGGATTAACCTCTGAACAAGCAAAAGATTACTTATTGAAAATTGTTGAAGATGAAGTGAAGCATGAATCGGCCGTGATGATCAAGGAAATGGAGAGTCGGGCCAAAGAAGAAGCAGACAAAAAGGCAAAGGAATATGTGGTTAACGCAATACAGAGATGTGCAGCAGATCATGTCTCTGAGACTACAATTTCCGTTGTACAGTTACCTAATGACGAGATGAAGGGACGTATCATCGGGCGTGAGGGACGTAACATCCGTACCCTTGAGACCATGACGGGTGTAGACCTGATCATTGATGATACACCGGAGGCAGTTATTCTGTCCGGATTTGATCCGATCCGACGTGAGGTAGCGAGAATTGCGCTGGAGAAGCTGATCGTGGATGGACGTATTCATCCCGCCAGAATCGAAGAGATGGTAGAGAAAGCGCAGAAGGAAGTCGAAGTAATGATCAAGGAAGAGGGAGAAGCCGCAACCCTGGAGGTTGGCGTACATGGCATCCATCCCGAACTGGTAAGATTACTCGGCAAGATGAAATTCCGTACCAGCTATGGTCAGAACGCATTAAAGCATTCCATCGAAGTGGCACAGCTGTCAGGGCTGTTAGCTGCAGAGCTGGGACTGGATGTGAGACTTGCCAAGAGAGCGGGACTGCTGCATGATATCGGTAAGGCAGTTGACCACGAAATGGAAGGCTCCCATATTCAGTTAGGTGCTGAACTGTGTCGGAAATACAAAGAGAATGCTACTGTTATCAACGCAGTGGAATCTCACCATGGCGATGTAGAGCCTACTTCCCTGATTGCATGTATTGTACAAGCTGCTGATACAATATCCGCTGCAAGACCGGGAGCTAGAAGGGAAACATTAGAAACCTATACTAGCAGATTAAGACAGTTAGAAGATATCACAAACAATTTCAAAGGTGTAGATAAATCTTTTGCTATTCAGGCAGGTCGTGAAGTTCGTGTTATGGTAGTGCCTGAGCAGATCTCAGATGCCGATATGGTACTGTTGGCAAGAGATATTTCCAAGCAGATCGAAGCTGAACTGGAATATCCCGGACAGATCAAGGTAAATGTGATCCGTGAGAGCCGCGTAATTGATTACGCCAAATAACTGACCAGTCAGAAATGACAATTTCATAAGATGTAACTGACAGCCGTTGTATGGAAACATGCAGCGGCTGTTTTCATACATTTGTATCAAAAACAGTAGTAAAAAAAGTGAAAGTTCCCTATTGTGTTATCTGCTGTCTTATAGTATGATATTCAAAGTGTATGATTGTATACGATTATCCAATATTCACAGAAGAAAGCGTATTCCCCATGGGAAAGAACGAGAAAGGTATGGTACGAAATGAAAGCATATCAGGAATTATCCAAGGAAGAACTTTTAACATTGAAGGCAGAGCTTAACGCTGCATACGAAGATGCAAAAGGCAAAGGACTGAAACTGGATATGTCCAGAGGAAAACCGGCAGTGAACCAGCTGGATATGACAATGGATTATCTCGATGTTGTGAATTCTCAGAGCGCTATGAAAGCTGAGGATGGCATGGATGTTCGTAATTACGGGGGACTGGACGGTATTCCCGAGGCGAAAAAACTGATTGCTGATATTCTGGAAGTGAAGCCGGAGAATGTGATCGTCTGTGGTAATGCCAGTCTGACCATCATGTATGATACCGTATCCCGGGCTATGACCCACGGATTCTTAGGCAATACCCCCTGGTGCAAGCTGGATCATGTTAAATTCTTGTGCCCTGTCCCCGGCTATGACAGACATTTTGGTATTACCGAGCATTTCGGAATCGAAATGATCAACGTTCCCATGACTCCCGAAGGACCGGATATGGATCTGGTAGAGAAGCTGGTATCCGAAGATCCCGCCATCAAGGGTATTTGGTGTGTACCGAAGTACTCCAACCCTCAGGGATATTCTTATTCCGATGAGACGGTAAGACGTTTCGCAGCGCTTACGCCGGCGGCACCGGATTTCCGTATTTTTTGGGATAATGCTTATGCAATTCATCATTTATACGATGACAGACAGGATCAGCTGTTAGAGATTCTCTCTGAATGTGAGAAGGCAGGACATCCTGATATGGTATTTGAGTTCTGCTCTACCTCCAAGGTGACATTTGCGGGAGCGGGTATTGCAGCGATTGCATCCTCTAAGGCAAATCTGGATGATATGCGTAAGTCCATGACGATCCAGACTATCGGTTATGACAAGATCAACCAGCTGCGCCATGTGCGTTACTTTAAGGACATCAACGGTGTCCGTGAACATATGAAGAAACATGCGGCTATTATGAGACCCAAGTTCGAGGCAGTACTGAAAGTACTGGAGGAGGAACTGGGAGGTCTTGGTATCGGTATCTGGACGAAACCCAACGGCGGATATTTCATCTCCTTTGATGCCATGGAGGGCTGTGCGAAGGCAATCGTGGCAAAGTGTAAGGAAGCCGGTGTGACGCTGACCGGAGCAGGAGCAACCTTCCCGTATAAGAAGGACCCGAAGGATTCGAATATCCGTATTGCACCTTCCTTCCCGACTCCGGAAGAGATGGCAATGGCTACGGATCTGTTCGTACTTTGTGTCAAGATGGTAAGCGTAGATAAATTGCTGGAGAGCAAATAAGTTTATTTGAGTTATATTTGGATGAGAAGGGACGATGAGTCATGGAAAAATTCAAGCGTATCAGCCGTGATCTGGTAGCAAAAGGTGCCATTCTCGATTATTATCAGGATACCATGCAGATTCCTAATGGCAATATTGCAAAATGGGATCTGATCGATCATAAGGGAGCGGCTGCCGTGGTGGCTGTGAGAGAAGACGGCAAGCTTCTGATGGTGCGCCAGTACCGTAATGCACTGGAGCGTGAGACACTGGAGATCCCGGCAGGAGGACTGAACGGCAGGGAAGAACCTACGGATCAGGCAGCTATGCGGGAACTGCAGGAGGAGACCGGGTATCATACCGACCATGTGGAACTGTTGACTTCCATCTATACCACAGTGGCTTTCTGTAATGAGAAGATCGACATCTATCTGGCGAGAGGTCTGAAGGACAGAGGAAGCCAGCATCTGGATGAAGATGAATTCATCAATGTAGAGGCGTATTCTGTGGAGGAATTAAAGCAGATGATCTATGACTGCAAGATTCAGGATTCCAAGACCATCTGTGGTATTCTGACCTATGCTTCAAAATATCTGAATGCATAATATATAATTTAAGATGCTAAGCCCCATCCGACAAGTAAAACTGTCTGATGGGGCTTTTTTGTGCCGACAAAGCATGATCCGGCATGTTGTCCGCATATATTAGCATAACACAGTGAAGCGGAGGATGGGGATTTGTGGAAATGGGACAGATCAATGCTGCCGGCGGGAAAGCTTCCGCTGCGTTTTTTGTTCCTGATCGGATTTGTAATCGGATTGTCTGCAGCATATTTTGGACGGAGAATCTGGTTTCAGACCACGGGGATACTGGACGAAGATATGTTGTACCGGATGAAATATATGACAGTGGACAGTAGAGGATTGTTTTTGTATGTGTTGTGTAAAAGATGTCGGAATTTTATCGTGCTGATCATTATGGCAACCACGTATCTGGGACTGGTGTTTTGTGGGGGGATTACGGTAAAGTACGGATTTTCCATAGGTTTTTTTATAAGTACGGCTATTTACCGGTATGGGGTCAAAGGACTCTTATTGGGAATTGTAGGTGCATTTCCACAGTATCTGTGTTATGTGCCGGCGATACTTCTGTTGATCAGATGGTGTGAGGATCTGCACCGTAGTATTTATTTTTATCATAATATAACCGGGCAGGGAAAAAAGTCCCTGCCCGGCAGATTGGGAAAACTGGCACTTATTCTGATGGTGCTCGTTTTCGGATGCATATTGGAATGCTTTGTGAATCCTGTGTTATTAAAAGGCTTCCTGCAATTTTTCTAAAAAAGCTTTGCCTTATTCGTACTCTGCAATATCATAGATCAGACGCTCGCTGTCTTCCCAGCCCAGGCAGGGATCAGTGATGGACTTGCCGTAGCAGCCGGCACCTACCTTCTGGTTGCCTTCCTCGATATAGCTCTCGATCATGACACCCTTGACCAGCTTGTGCAGATCGGGACTGAGCTTACGGCTGTGCATTACCTCCTTGGTGATACGGATCTGCTCCTTGAACTGCTTGTTGGAATTGGAGTGGTTCGCATCAATGACACAGGCAGGATTCTTCAGGTCCATCGTATTGTACATATCCCACAGGCGGATCAGATCTTCATAATGGTAGTTGGGAATGTTGGCACCATGCTTGTTGGTAGCACCGCGCAGTACAGTATGTGCCAGGTCGTTGCCATGGGTGTTCACTTCCCATCCGGTATAGATGAAAGAGTGGGGATGCTGTGCCGCATATACGGAGTTCAGCATTACGGAGAAGTCTCCGCTGGTAGGGTTCTTCATGCCGGCAGCCACATCAAAGCCGCTGACGGTCAGACGATGCTGCTGATCCTCTACGGAACGGGCACCGATGGCCACATAGGAGAGGATGTCGGATACATACCCCCAGTTCTCCGGGTATAACATTTCGTCTGCAGCGGTAAGTCCTGTCTCCTGGATCGCACGGATGTGCATTTTACGCATTGCCATCAGACCAGCCAGGAAATCAGGCTTTTTCTCGGGATCGGGCTGGCTGGTGATGCCCTTGTAGCCTTCACCGGTAGTACGGGGCTTATTCGTATAGATTCTGGGGATCAGGATCAGCTTGTCCTTGACCTGCTCATTGACTCTTGCCAGACGATTGACATAGTCACATACGGAATCCTCGTTATCAGCGGAGCAGGGTCCGATGATCACAAGGAATTTATTGCTTTTGCCGGTGAGAACATCACGGATCCCGGCGTCTCTTTCTTCTTTGATCTTGGCTAATTCTGCCGGAAGAGGCAGTTCCTTGCGGATCTCCGCAGGAGTGGGGAGTTTTTTGATAAATTCAAAGCTCATAGTATTCCATCGTGCGAGGGGCACGTCCTTTCTGATAAATGTCATTGCCCATTATAGCCCAGATTGCGTTCGGATGCAAGAAAATTTAGCGATTTAAAGCGAAAAAGAGTTAAAACAAATAAATTGCTGTGCTAAAGCGTTAATTTGGAAAATTATATTGACACACTGAAACGTTTGACATAAATTTAAATATGTAGTGAAAAACTGCGAAAAAAACTACGAGAGAGGGCAAAATTATGTACGGAACAATTTGGGCATTACTACCCCCGGTGGTAGCAATTGTACTGGCACTGATCACAAAGGAAGTATATTCATCACTGTTTATCGGTATCGTTACGGGAGCTTTGATCTATACCGGATTTTCTCCCATTGCGACGCTGGACACAGTGATCAACGACGGATTCATCAATTCCGTTGCGGATGCATGGAATATCGGTATCTTCATGTTCCTGATCCTGCTTGGAACCATGGTGGCACTGATGAACAAGGCAGGAGGCTCTGCAGCCTTCGGTGAATGGGCGAAAAAGCATGTAAAGACCAGAGCGGGAGCACTGCTTGCCACCTTTTTATTAGGTGTTCTGATCTTCGTGGATGACTATTTCAACTGTCTGACCGTAGGCTCCGTTATGCAGCCGGTCACAGACGGACACAAGATTTCCCGCGCAAAGCTTGCATATATCATAGATGCCACGGCGGCACCCATCTGTATGATCGCACCGATCTCTTCCTGGGCAGCAGCAGTATCCGGTATGGTGGATGAGGGTGTGTATTCCGGCATCGAACTGTTTGTAAGGGCAATTCCCTATAACTATTATTCGCTGTTAACCATTGTATTTGTCGTCGGAATGGCACTGATGGGATTCGATTACGGTCCCATGGCTAAGCATGAGCGTAATGCCAGAGAAAAGGGGGACCTGTTCACGGAGGGTGAACGCGTGACAAATGCGGATAACGCACCCAAGGGTTCTGAAAGAGGAAAAGTATATGATCTGTTGATCCCTGTGATCGTATTGATCATCTGTTGTGTCGTTGGTATGATCTATGTCGGCGGATTTTTCGAAGGTGTGGATTTCATCGATGCCTTCAGTGCTACAGATGCTTCTGTGGGACTTCCCTGGGGATCGCTGATCGCGCTGCTGTTTGCCATTGTATATTATATGTGCAGAAGACTGGTATCCTTTAAGGAGGCCATGAACTGTCTGACCCAGGGCTTTATCGCTATGGTACCTGCCATGCTGATTTTGACCTTTGCAGTTACCCTGAAGACCATGACCGGACTGTTAGGCGCGGATGTCTATGTGGCAGGTCTGATGCAGGGTGCCTCTTCGGGGCTGACCAATATGCTTCCCGCGATCATCTTCCTGGTAGCATGTTTCTTAGCTTTTGCTTCCGGTACCAGCTGGGGAACCTTCGGTATTCTGATCCCTATTGTAACCGGCGTATTTACCGATCCTGCTACCGGAGCCATCGTACCCGGAGCCGAGCATCTGATCATCATCGGTGTGTCTGCATGTCTGGCAGGTGCTGTTATGGGTGACCATTGTTCTCCTATCTCCGATACCACGATCATGGCTTCCGCAGGGGCACAGTGTAATCATATCAACCATGTATCCACCCAGGTACCTTACGTACTGACTGTGGCAGCAATCTCTTTTGTGACCTATATCATTGCCGGATTTGTACAGAATGTGGTGATCTGTCTGGTGATCGGTATTCTGCTGACACTGGTGACACTGCTTGTACTGAAGCGTGTCTTCGGACAGAAGACTGCTACGCAGCAGTAACATAAAACGGGAATAATATTAGTACAGAAATGTGTCTGAATGTGTCTGTGGGAAAGGAAATATATAGAAACTATGAAATACGATTATCTGGTCGTCGGTTCCGGCCTGTACGGAGCCGTGTTCGCAAGAGAAGCGGCTGACAGAGGGAAAAAGGTTCTTGTGATCGACAAGCGTCCCAATGTGGCGGGTAATATTTACACGGAAAAAGTGGAAGGGATCCATGTCCACAAATACGGTGCCCATATTTTTCATACCAATGATACGAAGGTATGGAAGTATATTACGAGATTTGCGGAGTTCAACCGGTTCACCAATTCCCCGGTGGCAAACTACCGTGGAGAACTGTATTCCCTGCCTTTTAACATGTATACGTTTAATAAAATGTGGGGTGTGGTGACGCCTACGGAAGCAGCGGCGAAGATCGAAGCGCAGAAAAAAGAAGCATGTATCACGGAGCCGAAGAACTTAGAAGAGCAGGCCATTTCTCTGGTTGGAAGAGATATTTTTGAAAAGCTGATCAAGGGCTATACAGAGAAGCAGTGGGGACGTGACTGTAAGGAACTTCCGGCATTTATCATCAAGCGTCTGCCGGTTCGACTGACTTTTGATAATAATTACTTCAACGCCCTGTATCAGGGCATTCCCATCGGCGGTTACACGAGGCTGGTGGAGCATTTGTTAGAAGGTATGGAAGTACACCTGAATACAGATTATCTGGAGCAGAAGGAGGAACTGGACAGACTGGCGGAAACAGTCGTCTATACCGGTCCCATCGATGCGTATTTCGGATATTCGCTGGGAGCATTGGAATATCGTTCCGTAAGATTTGAGACAGAGGTGCTGGATATTCCGAACTTCCAGGGCAATGCGGCAGTGAATTATACGGACCGTGAGACTCCCTGGACCCGGATCATTGAACATAAATGGTTCGAGTTCGGCAAAGACGAACAGGGACAGGAGTTACCGAAGACGGTCATCAGCAGAGAGTACAGCTCCGAATGGAAGCCGGGAGATGAGCCTTACTATCCGGTCAACGATGAAAAGAACGGCGCGTTGTATGCTGAGTATAAGAAGCTGGCAGATGCCGAGCAGAATGTGATCTTCGGAGGAAGACTGGCGGAATATCGCTATTATGATATGGATGCGGTCATTGCGTCGGCACTGCAGAAAAGTGAAGAAGTACTGTGATCATTCAGACCACAGCGGTGAGCATACCTGGTGTGACTCATAAAAAATGCAACGGTGAATCACACCGTTGCATTTTTTATCTCAAGAAATTGAATGTATTAATCGATCTGCGGTTTTGCTTTTCTCTTGTTGCGGAACTCTCTGACTGCGATCAGCAGGTCGTAACGATATACCAGGGTATACATTATCGCTGCCATAACGAAAGCGGTGAGTACATCGAAGACAGAGTGTTGTTTGATGAACATGGTCGCCAGGATGATCGAAGAAGCCAAAATCAGGGATCCGATGCGGATGCCCTTTTTCTTCTCGAAGCACTTGCTGCGGATGATCGCAAAATGTGCACCCAGAGAATTATATACATGAATGCTGGGCCACAGGTTGGTAGGTGTGTCCGTCCGGTACAGAGCGGCTACCATGCGGGTGAAGATATTGTCTCTGGGCATTACTGCGGGACGAAGGTGCTGTCCGTTGGGCCACAGAGTGGATACGATCAGGAAGATCGTCATGCCTGTAAAGAGAAAAATACAGGTGCGGTAGTAATCCTCTTTATTTTTGAAGAAAAAGTAGATGACCACTGCCGATACATAGGCAAACCATAAAAAGTAAGGAATGACGAACACCTCACAGAAAGGGATGTAGTCATCGGCAGCCATATGTATGATCCGGTAATGCCCGGTGGTGTTCTTCTCCAGCCAGGCGAACCATGTCATATAGATAATGGCATATATAATAAGTGGAACGGCATGTTTATATTTTAAATAGAAGATCTTAAGCTTTTCCATAAAAACCTCATTTCTCTACCAAACCTATGCTTCAAAATCAATTTTAGTATAATCACCGGAAGAAAAAAATCAAGGTTTTTTTGGAATACTTAAGCATTCTTAAGAAAATCTTTAGGGTATGTTTATTTCACTTCGGGAGTGACCATGCGGATGGCACCGGGGAGGCATTCTACCCGAAAACCACAGCTTTTTCTGGTTACTTCTCCGTCGGTATGTACCCACAACGGAGAGGAAGTGGTAATGGACATCCGGGTGGCGGTATGCGCATTGATCCCCTTAACAAAATAGTGTTTACCGAAAAAGGCTGTGGGCAGGGCAAGCAGCACCAGTCCTTTGGAAATATTACCTACCGAGCACAGATCCAGCACGCCGTCATGATCGTTGGCGGAGGGACAGAACATGAAACCGCCGCCCTCGTAGCGGTGACTCATACAGGTAACGAACAAAAAGCGTGGAAGTGCTAAGTCTTCCTGCCTGTTATGCACGGTGTCTTCCAATGTCAGGGTACAGGAGACCTTGCGGGCGGTGATCAGCTGCTTTAAGGCGATTCCTAAATACGTCAGCTTGCCAAGACCGATCCGGTTCATGGTATCCTTGATGGGGGAATGCATGGCTTCTGCACAGACGGCTGCGTCAAAGCCGATTCCACAGCTGACAGCGAACAGCCTGGATTCTTCCGGCTGATCCGCATCGAGATAAGTAAGTCTCCCTAAGTCCATGATGCTGGGAGCAGCATCCCGAAGGATCAGATCAAGGGCTGCTTTCGGCTCTTTGGGAATATGAAGATCCCTGGCCAGATCGTTGCTGGAGCCGGTGGGAATGTAACCCAGGATCACCTTAGAAGGATCAGCGATGCCCTGCAGGGCTTCGTTCACCGTGCCATCGCCACCTAAGATAATGAGTTTTAAATCAGGATCGTCAGGATGCTCTGCGGTGATCTGTGCAGCCAGCTGCTTTACTTCTCCGGCCTTTTTTGAAAAATAGGTCTGATATACGGCATTGCTTTCTTTCAGAGCAGGTTCAATCTGCTCTGACCAGATCTTCGCCCCTCTGCCGGAGCGGGAGGCGGGATTGATAATAATATGATACATGAGGATACCTCATCTTTCGTAAGGATATAACTAAAGTTTATTCTAACACACTCAGGGGCTTCTGCCAACATTGTTCATTTTCCATCTTTGCAACTGAATAGTTCTATGCTATACTAAACCATAAGTTTAGCGAATTAACGTAACATAAGGAGGAATGAGGCATGTATTCATTGGATGAAGTAAAAAAAGTAGATCCCGAGGTGGCACAGACCATTATTGACGAGGAGAATCGTCAGAACAGTCATATCGAGCTGATCGCTTCCGAGAACTGGGTGAGTAAGGCAGTCATGGCGGCTATGGGCAGTCCCCTGACCAATAAATATGCGGAAGGTTATCCCGGCAAGAGATATTACGGTGGCTGTGAATGCGTGGATGTTATCGAGAATCTGGCAATCGAGCGTGCCAAGAAACTGTTTGGCTGTGATTATGCCAATGTACAGCCTCATTCCGGAGCACAGGCGAATATGGCAGTGCAGTTTGCTGTACTGAAGCCCGGTGATACTATCATGGGTATGAATCTGGATCACGGCGGACATCTGACCCATGGTTCACCTGTGAATATGTCCGGTAAATATTTCCATGTAGTACCTTATGGCGTGGATGACAACGGATTCTTAGATTATGACAGAATGAGAGAACTGGCACTGGAATGCAAGCCTAAGATGATCATTGCCGGTGCTTCTGCGTATGCCAGAACCATTGATTTCAAGAAGTTCCGTGAAGTGGCGGACGAAGTGGGCGCCGTACTGATGGTGGATATGGCACATATCGCAGGACTGGTGGCAGCAGGCCTTCATCCAAGTCCCATCCCTTATGCGGATGTAGTGACCACTACCACACATAAGACCCTGCGTGGACCCAGAGGCGGTATGATCCTGTGCAATAAGGAAGCCAATGAGAAGTTCAACTTCAACAAAGCCATCTTCCCCGGCATCCAGGGCGGCCCTCTGATGCATGTCATCGCTGCCAAGGCAGTCTGCTTCGAGGAAGCATTAAGCGACGACTTTAAAGTATATCAGAAGAATATCGTGGATAATGCCCAGGCACTGTGCAAGGGTCTGATGAGCCGTGATATCAAGATCGTATCCGGCGGCACCGACAATCACCTGATGCTGGTGGATCTGACCCCTTACGGACTGACCGGTAAGGCTGTGGAGAAGCTGCTGGATGCAGCGCACATCACTGCCAACAAGAACACCATCCCCAACGATCCCCAGTCTCCGTTCGTGACCAGTGGTATCCGTTTAGGAACCCCTGCTGTAACCTCCAGAGGTCTGAACACCGAGGACATGGATCAGGTGGCAGAAGCCATTGCTCTGGTCATCAAGGGCGGCGAAGAGCAGGTTCCCGCAGCCAGAGCCATCATTCAGAAATTAACAGACAAGTATCCTTTGATCTAAAGATCAGAGCATCAAAAAAAGAGCCGAAAGGCTCTTTTTTGATACTCTGAAATGCTCCGAAATGCAATAAAAATGCCTGAAAAAGATAAAAATGGGGGTTGTCTTTCGTACTTTACTGTGCTAGAATATCCCTCAGTGAAAAACAAGTGTCCGTACTACGGATACGAATTGCGGAAAGGATAACATATGGGAGAAACGACCAAGTATTTCGTGGTGAAGCAGAAGGCAATCCCCGAGGTACTGTTAAAGGTAGTGGAAGCAAAGCGGCTTCTTGAGTCAGAGAAGGTTCTGACCATACAGGAAGCGGTTGATGCAGTTGGTATCAGCCGCAGTTCTTTTTATAAGTACAAGGATGATATCTTTCCGTTTCATGACAATTCCCAGGGAACGACCATCACGCTGACTTTCCAGATGGATGACGAACCGGGAATTCTGTCGGATGTGCTGAAGATCATCGCAGAGTACCGGGCGAATATCCTGACGATCCATCAGAGTATTCCCATCAACGGAATCGCATCTCTGACACTGAGTATACAGGTACTGCAGACTACGGGAGATATCTCCCGGATGATCGAACAGCTGGAGGGGCAGACCAGTGTACATCATGTGAAAATACTGGCAAAGGAATAATGTCGGAACGAAAAAGATAAAAGTGAGGAGCATATTATGATCAATGTTGCAGTATTGGGCTATGGCACCGTCGGCAGCGGTGTGGTAGAAGTTATCGAGAAAAATAAGGACATGGTAAATAAAAAGTCCGCACAGGAACTGGAAGTGAAATACATCCTGGATCTGAGAGACTTCCCCGGAGATCCTTATGAGAATAAGGTCATTCATGATTTCAATACGATCTTACAGGATGACAGCGTAACCATCATCTGTGAGACCATGGGCGGTGTCGGAGCTGCTTACCAGTTCACGAAGCAGGCACTGGAACTGGGCAAAAGTGTCTGCACCTCCAACAAGGAGCTGGTAGCAAAGCATGGTCCCGAACTGTTGCAGATCGCCAGAGAGCACAACTGCAACTACTTATTTGAAGCAAGTGTGGGCGGCGGTATTCCCATTATCCGTCCGCTGAACTATTCCCTGACTGCGGAGAAGATTGAGGCTGTCAACGGTATCTTAAACGGTACCACGAACTATATCTTAAGCAAAATGGAAAAAGAAGGCGCGGATTTCGATACTGTCTTAAAGGAAGCACAGGACAAGGGCTATGCGGAGCGCAATCCGGAAGCAGATGTAGAAGGTCATGATGCCTGCCGTAAAATCGCGATTTTGTCTTCTCTGATGTTTGGTAAAAATGTTGACTCCGAGAAAATCCCTACCGAGGGTATTACGAAGATTACCGCAGCGGATTTCGAATATGCCAATGCTACGGAGCATACCATCAAGCTGTTGGGCAGAAGCCGTGCGATTGACGATGACACAGCGGAAGTTATGGTGGCACCGTTCATGCTTCCCAAGGACCATCCCCTGGCCATGGTATACGGGGTGTTCAATGCTGTATTTGTCACCGGCAATATGCTGGGAGATTCCATGTATTACGGACGGGGCGCAGGCAAGCTTCCCACCGCCAGTGCAGTGGTATCGGATGTCATCGACTGTGCAAGACATCAGGGCAAGGTGATCATGTGCTTCTGGGACAAAGAGGAAGTAAAGCTGGTAGATACAGGTGAGTCTGTAAGAAGCTTTTTTATCAGAGCAAAGGCCGGAGCGGAAGCTAATGTAGAGGCTGCTTTCCCCGGAGGTAAAGAGCTGCATTTAGAAGACCGTAAGGAAGACTTCGGATACTTCACACAGCCCATGAAGGAGAGCGAGTTCCTGGCAAAATACGAAGCACTGGGTGAGCAGATGCTTGGCAGGATCCGCCTGGTGTAAAAAAAGAATATTATAAAGAGTACTAAATATATATATTTGAGGAGAAAATGTTATGTCAAAAGTAGTGAAATTCGGTGGAAGCTCTCTGGCAAGTGCAGAGCAGTTCAAAAAGGTAGGAAATATCATCCGTGCGGATAAGGAGAGGAAATATGTGGTACCTTCCGCACCGGGAAAAAGATTTTCCAAGGATACCAAGGTAACAGATATGCTGTATGCCTGCTATGATCTGGCAGATCAGGGCAAGAGCTTCAAAGCAGAGCTGGATGCCATTAAGGCGCGTTACCAGGAGATTATAGATGGTTTACAGCTGGATCTGGACCTTAGTGAAGAGTTTGGGACCATTGAGAAAAATTTCAAGGCAAAATCCGGAAGCAATTATGCAGCTTCCCGTGGCGAATATCTGAACGGTATCATCATGGCAAATTACTTAGGCTATGATTTCATTGATGCGGCAACCGTAATTTTCTTCGATGAAAACGGTGAGTTTGACGCAGCAAAGACCAACGAAGTACTTCGTGCCAGACTGGCAGAGAGCAAGGAAGCGGTAGTTCCCGGATTCTACGGTTCTATGCCTGACGGAACGGTAAAGACCTTCTCCAGAGGCGGATCCGATATTACCGGTTCTATTGTGGCCAAGGCTGCCAAAGCAGATGTCTATGAGAATTGGACGGATGTGTCCGGTTTTCTGATCGCAGATCCCAGAATCATCGATCATCCCGAGGCTATTGAGACCATCACTTACCGCGAACTTCGCGAGCTGGCATATATGGGAGCTACCGTACTGCATGAGGATGCCATCTTCCCGGTACGCCAGGAGGGTATTCCCATCAATATCCGCAATACCAATGCACCGGAAGACAATGGCACCTGGATCGTGGGAAGCACCTGCCAGAAGTCCAAATATGTCATCACCGGTATCGCCGGTAAAAAAGGCTTCTGTGCTGTGAACATTGAAAAAGATATGATGAACTCCGAGATCGGTTTCGGCAGAAAGGTACTGCAGGCGTTTGAGGAAAACGGAATCTCCTTCGAACATGTTCCCTCCGGTATTGATACCATGACCGTATTCGTACATCAGGACGAATTCATGCACAAGGAGCAGAAAGTCGTGGCAGGCATCCACAGACTGGCAAATCCCGACACCATCGATATCGAGTCCGATCTGGCGCTGATCGCCGTGGTAGGTCGTGGCATGAAGTCCACCCGCGGTACAGCAGGTAGAATCTTCTCCGCACTGGCACACAAAAATATCAATGTCAAGATGATCGACCAGGGATCCTCTGAGCTGAACATCATCATCGGTGTGGCAAATGATGATTTCGAGACCGCAATCAAGGCAATTTATGATATCTTTGTAATTACAAGACTATAAGCCGATAGGATATAAAAAAGGCAGGTCATTAAGACCTGTCTTCAGACTGTAGACAAAACGCTTTTGGTCAGCACTCCAGAAGCGTTTTTCTTGTT